>NZ_BTPD01000001.1:0-109213 GCF_036245625.1 Algoriphagus confluentis | reverse complement strand
GAAATGCTTCCTGCTTCAGCTGAAATAATTTGGGCTAAAGCCAGGTAATCTATCGCGCCCTTATTTTTTGAATGGGCTAAAGCCGCATTCCTATTCAAAATTTCTTGAATTACAAAGAAATTGGCCAAAGCCATCTTCCTATTCAATGGATGGCTTTTTGAAATGCTTCCTGCTTCAGCTGAAATGATTTGGGCTAAAGCCCGGGAATCTATTGCTTCCTTATTTTTTTGAATGGGCTAAAGCCGCATTCCTATTCAAAATTTCTTGAATTACAAAGAAATTGGCCAAAGCCATCTTCCTATTCAATGGATGGCTTTTTGAAATGCTTCCTGCTTCAGCTGAAATGATTTGGGCTAAAGCCCGGGAATCTATCGCTTCCTTATTTTTTGAATGGGCTAAAGCCGCATTCCTATTCAAAATTTCTTGAATTACAAAGAAATAGGCGAAAGCCATCTTCCTATTCAATGGATGGCTTTTTGAAATGCTTCCTGCTTCAGCTGAAATGATTTGGGCTAAAGCCCGGGAATCTATCGCTTCCTTATTTTTTGAATGGGCTAAAGCCGCATTCCTATTCAAAATTTCTTGAATTACAAAGAAATTGGCCAAAGCCATCTTCCTATCTATTGGATGGCTTTTTGAATTGCCTCCTGCTTTAGCTGGAGGCAATTTGATGCAAATAAGATCCATGGGCTTTAGCCCAATTTCCTTAAATCAAGCCAACTCCCTCAAATCCACCGGTACCACCCTCGACACACCCGCCTCGATCATCGTAATCCCATAGATTATATCCGTGCTGGCCATGGTGCGCTTGTTGTGCGTGACGATAATAAACTGGCTATCGGTGCTGAACTTCTGGATAATCTGATTGAACTTGTCGATGTTGGCATCGTCCAGTGGGGCGTCCACCTCGTCGAAGATACAGAAGGGGGCAGGCTTCAGCAGGTAGATGGAGAAGAGTAGGGAAGTAGCCGTCAGGGTTTTTTCCCCACCACTCAGCTGATTAATGGTCAGGGGACGCTTGCCCTTGGGCTTGGCCATAATCTCGATCGGAGATTCCAAAGGATTATCCGGATCGACTAGGGTCAGGTCGCAGTCGTCCTGCTCGGTAAAGAGGGAACGGAAGACTTTAACGAAGTTTTCCTTGATCTGAGCAAAGGCCGTCAGGAAGGTCTCCTTAGCCACCTGATCGATCTCGGAGATGGTACTCAGCAAGCCTTCCTTAGCCTGAATCAGATCGTTTTTCTGGGTGGTGATAAAGTCAAATCGGACTTTGATCTCATCATAGGCCTCCATAGCCATTGGGTTGATCGGACCGATCTTTTCCAGTCTTTCTTTTTGCTTTCGCACCAAGTCTCTCAGTTCCTCCTCGGCAAAGTCGGCAAATTCAGGGTCTATGGCCGGATTTTCCTCCATCAGCTCATCCAAATCCAAATCAAACTCCACACTGAGTCGCTCCTTCATCCCGCTCATCTTCAGCTTGATCTCGTTGATCGCATTTTGGAGTTCCTGAAGCAGGGTGTCGAAACCTTCCTTGGCCTTTTGCAGGCTGCGGATGCGGGTATCCGTCTCGTCGATCAGGCCACGGGCACCGTAGTAGTCCTTTTCGGCCTCATTGACTCCGAGTTCGATGCCTTCTTTTTCGGAGTAAAGTTCGATCAGTTCGTCGTCTTTGATCTCGTTGTTTTCCAGCAGGGTTTTGATCTCGGCATCCAGTTGGGATAGTTCGGCCTGAGACTTTTCGATGCGTTCTTTGGAGCTTTCGAAGGCATTTTGCTTGAACTCAATCTCTTGCTCCAGACTATTGACCCGATTGACCTGCTGGATGTAGGTGATGTTTTCCTGATTGAAGGTTTGGGACTTTTCGGCCAAGCGTTTGTTTTCCCCTTCCACTTCTTCAGTCAGCTGGGCCACTTGCTCTCCCAATCCGTCAAACTCTTCTTTTTCTTCCGCTAATTGGGGTTGAATGTCGGTCAGGCTTTCTTCCAGATTGGCAATCCGCTCCAAAATATCCTCCCGCTTGTTGGCATTGGAGCTCAGCAATTCTGCCAATTGCTCCTTTTTGGTGCGGATGGAGACATAGGCGGAATTGAGTTCGCTGATCCGGGCCTGACTTTCTTCTAGGGTCTTTTTGTAGCTGACTTCCTTGAGTTTGAGGAGATCGCTGAGCTTTTGATCCAGATTGGCCCGGGTGGTGGATACCTTTTTGCCCAGATCCTTGATTTCCTTGTCCAGCTTCTCCAGGTTTTTGGCCCGGCCTATTCGTTTTCCTTCGAAAAGGCCCACCGAGCCTCCGGAAAGGGAGAATTTTCGCTTGGTGTATTTTCCCGATTCGGAGAGGAAAATGCAATCCGGATCGGTAGGGAAGTCCTTGTAATCCCCCTGCACGAGGTAAACATTATCCAGAATAAAACTCATCAAGCGGCTGTACTTTACATCGTATTCGATGATTTCGGTAGCCGGGATGGCATTTGAGAAAAGCTTGGTTTGGCTCGCTTTGAACCGCTCAAAATGCTCCAAAACAAAGAAATTGGCCTTTCCTCTTGCCGCATCACTCAAAAGTTGAATGGCAGCAATTGCCTGCGCCTCGGTGTCCACCACGTAGTAGTTCATGTAGGACTCGAGGTAGTTTTCGATGGTCACCCGGTACTTCTCGTCGGTGGTAAGAAGGTCGGATAGGAGAGGGATGTCCTTTCCCCAGGTGGAATTCTTCTTTAGAAACTTAATCGCCTCGGGGAAGCCTTCCAGATTCTCGACGAGGGACTTGGTCAGGTTGTATTCGTTGGTCTTGGAGTCCAACTTTCTGGAATTGGTGGTCAACTCCTCCCTGATCAATTCTATCACCCGGTTGGTCTCCTCGATCTTCTGATCCTGGTCTTCCTGCTTGTTTTTGATGGAGCTGTACTCGCTTTGGGCCTGGTCCAGCTCTTCTTTCAGCCCGATCAGTTTATCCTCAAACTCCGCCAAATTGGCTTCCTGCGAGGAATCGTCTGAGGAAGTGCGCTCCAGTTCCTGCTTGAGTGTGCTGAGCTGGATTTGCTTGATTTCGACCTCTTTGCTCAGCTGGTAGACTTTTTCCTTTAGGCTTTCGTAGCGAAGGGATATTTCTTTTTGGGCTTGTTGCTTTTCGGAAGTGACGAGTTTTTGGGCATCGTACTCTTCCCGTAGCTGGGAGACGACGCCTTCTTTTTCATTTAGGATCTTCTCTGCCGCCTCTCTTTCCATTTGCAGGGAGCGGATGGAGAAACCCGCGCGGTCGTTTGACTTGCGGTCAGCGTCGATTTGCTCACGCAAAGTCTGGGAGCGGTCTTCCAGAAAGCGGAGGCGCTCGTTTTTGATTTTTTTCTCCGACTCAAAAGCCCGGATTTTATTCACATGCTCATTCAATGCTTTTTGCCGGGAGGAAAGGAGCTTTTCCTTGTGGATCAAGTCCGCCTTCAATTGGGATAAAAGGGATTCCTGATCGGCAATTTGAGCTTGAACCTGGAGTTTCCGGTCGGATTCATTCTGGATTTTGGTATTGGCATCTAGCAGACTTTGGGTCTGTTTTTCGATGGACTTTTTAGCCAGATTGATGCTGGCTTTGCGGTAGTCTTCCTTGATTTCGAAGTATTTGGCAGCCTGCTTGGCCTGCTTTTCCAGTGACTTCAGGTTTTTGTCAATCTCAAAGAGCAGGTCTTCCACCCGGGCCAAGTCAGCGTCGGTATCTTCAAGTTTGCGCAGGGTTTCCTTCTTTCGGGTTTTAAACTTATGGATCCCAGCTGCTTCCTCAAAAAGCTCCCTACGCGAGTTGTTTTTGTCATTGAGCAACTCGTCAATCATCTTCAATTCGATGATTGCATAGGAGTTGGAGTTGATCCCCGTGTCCATGAAGAGGTTGGTGATGTCCTTCAGGCGGCAGGTGACTCCGTTGATCTGATATTCGCTTTCCCCCGTGCGGTAGTAGCGACGGGTGATGGTGACGTGCGTGTATTCGGTAGGGAGGAGGTTTTTGGTGTTTTCAAAAGTCAGGGACACCTCGGCCATGTTTGTGGGTTTGCGGTTTTTGGTGCCGTTGAAGATGACGTTTTCCATCTTGTCCGATCGGAGCATGCGGGATTTTTGTTCTCCCAGCACCCAACGGATGGCATCGACTACATTGGACTTGCCGCAGCCATTGGGACCCACCACACCGGTGATTCCCTTGTCGAAATGGATGACCATTTTGTCCCCAAAACTCTTAAAGCCTTTGATTTCCAGTTTACTAAGCAGCATCGAAAAATCTCCTTACGAATAAGCTTTCAAAATAGGGCGAAAGGATGGAATTGGCAATAATTTATTGAGATACGCTGCGCGAAATACACCTCCCTGAGGTCGGTGAGATAGGCTTCGAGAGATATACCTCCCTACGGTCGGTGAGATAGGTTTCTCGAAATATACTACGCTTCGCTGCGTGAGATACACTCCGCTGCGCTACGTGAGATACACCTCCCTGTGGTCGGTGAGATAGGCTTTGCGAGATATACTACGCTTCGCTTCGCGAGATATACCTCCCTGCGGTCGGTGAGATAAGGTGTGAGTTTAGGAGCAAGGTTTGGAGTTCAATTTAAGGTCGTAAACCTGTACTGAGCTTTTCGAAGTATCGTAATTCGTAAATCGTAAATATTGAAATATGCTTCGCGAGATACACTTCGTGAGATACACTCCGCTGCGCTACGTGAGATAGGGGTTGAGTTTATCGGTAAGGTTTGGAGTTCGGTTAAAGGCAATTCCCCCCTTGGCAAGGGGGCTAGGGGGATTGGAATAAGATGGAAAATGGAAATGAATCCCCCTTACCCCCTTTAAGAAAGGGGGAGTTTGGGTACGTTGAAATGAAGGGATTTCGTGTCAGATTGTAATTTGTTGAATTCAAGGTTTGGAGTTCAATTTAAGGTCGTAAATCGTAATTCGTAAATCGTAAATATTGAAATATGCTTCGCGAGATATACTGCATAAAAAAGCCTCCCGGACTGATCCGGAAGGCTTCGGATAGGATAAGGGGGGCAATTACTCCTTGGTGAATTCCCCAGCTTTCACAATGGACATTTTATTCAAATCCAGATGCCTTTTCATTGCTTCCTGAATTTGCTGAGGAGTCAGGGCATTGACCTGGTCTTCCAGTAGCTGTTCTCGCTCCATCGTTCTGTTCAGGAATAGATTGCCATTCAGAACACTGGAAAGGTAATTGTCTGAGGCCCTGTTTACCGTACGGCTTTGCAACCACCCTGTTTTGGCTGCTTCGACTTCTTCCTCGGTAAAGCCTTCATCCAGGACTTTTTGGATTTCCTCCTTGAAAGCAATTTCCAATTTTTCCAGGTTCTCAGGAGCATAGATTGCGTAGCCCTGGAAAGTACCAATCGGATCAATGCTTCCTGCACTGTATCCCGAACCCACTCCATAGCTTAATCCGTCTTTTTGACGGATTCGGGTAGCCAATCGGGAATTGAGAAAACCTCCTCCAAGCATAAAATTGCCCAAGACCAATGCCGGATGATCGGGATGCTGGTCATTCATTTCAAACTGCTGCATAGCTACAAAGAAAGCATTGGGCTTGTCGGGCGTTTCTATGGCTTCATTGATGGCAGGTCGGTTAGCGATTCGTCCCTGAAGACGTGCGTAATCTACTTTGCTATTCCAGCCCTCAAAGATGTCCTCAAGCAAGGGAAGTATAGTCTCTACTTCTACATCTCCCACAATGGCGCCCGTACCATGATTAGCGCCCAAGTAGTTGGCATAGAAGTCTTTGACCTGATCGATGGTCACTGCTTTTTTTGCAGCGATGTCTTCCTCAAAGGTTTTTGCATATCGAGGATCTTCCTTTTCGTAAGGATTCATATGCCGGGTAAGCCGATTGAAAGCTCTGGATGTAGGATCACTCATGCTGGACTCGATATCCGTCACACTTTCCAGAATCATTTTGTCCAATTCTTCCTTAGGGAATGCAGGTGAAAGAAGGATTTCCTTGAGCAATTTCATTACCCCGGGTAGGTTTTCTTTGGTTGTCTGGCCAAAGATGGATAGGGTACTCGCGCTTCCAAAGATATTCACTTGGGCTTTGAGGCGGTCAAACTCATCCTTGATTTGTTCTCTGGATTTGGTCGCTGTGCCTTTATCCAGCATTTGGGCTGTGAAAGCGCCGATTTCTCCTTTGTTTTTCAGGTTTTCCTCACTTCCAAAACGGAGTGTGAAATTAAAGTTGACGGAGCTGCCTCGGGTTTCCTTAGGTAGAAAGGCCAGTTTCATTCCGTTTTCCAGTTCTATGGAGGTGGTGCGGCTATCAATATTGGCTGGACTGGGGTCAAAAGCTTCTCCCATGGCCAATCCTTCTCCTCCCTTGTAATCCTTGACCAGTGCCATTACATCCACATCCTCTGGGATGGAAGTTCGATCAGGGTTTTCGGTAGGGACAAAAAGTCCAATGGTACGGTTGTCCTGCTTGAGGTAGTTGCTGGCTACGCGCTGCACGTCCTCCAAGGTTGCCTCTTTTATTCGGTCTCTCTGGATAAACATCAATCTCCAATCGCCTGCACCGATGTATTCACTGAGTTGAAGACCGATTTGCTCGGAAGAGTTAAATCCCAAATCAAATTGTTTTATCCATCGGTTTCTGGCCCGTTCTACTTCATCGCTGGTAATGGGAGTAGTCTTGATGGTTTCCACGGTTTGAATCATGGCATTCAAAGCCTCGTCCATGGATTTTTCCTTAGGGACTTCCGCGAAGGTCATCATGATACCCGGTTCTTTCCACAGAAAAGTCTGCCCAAAAATAAAACTGGCTAGCTGTGTGTCCACGAGGGATTTGTATATCCTGCCTGAGGGGTTGTCGTTCATGATGGTGGAAAGCAAGACCAAGGGCGCTGCATCCGGATGGGATACCGAAGAGATTTTGTGAGCTAAGCCCACCAATTGCGTGTCTCCGACTCTTCGGATTGTGATTCTTCTTTCCCCGTCCTGATCCGGGTCACGGGTATAAAATTGGGGTAAAACACGCTCAGGCTTTGGGATAGGTCCAATAAATTCATTGACCAGTTGAATGGTCTTTTCTTCATCAATTTTTCCTGCCACCACCAAGACCGCATTGTCCGGCTGGTAATAGGTCCGGTAAAAGTTCTGCAGGCGCTCGATCGGAACATTTTCCAAGTCTGATTTCGCACCGATGGTAGACTTGCCGTAGTTGTGCCAAAGGTAAGCTGCGGAAAGCGTACGCTGAATGACCATACTGTAAGGGGAGTTTTCTCCGGATTCAAACTCGTTTCTCACCACGGTCATTTCGCTTTCCAAATCCTTTGCTGAAATGAAGGAATTGACCATCCGGTCTGCCTCCAAATCCAAAGCCCAGCGAAGATTGTCATCCGTGGCTTTGAAGGTCTCGAAATAGTTGGTTCGGTCTGTCCAAGTAGTCCCGTTTGGTCTTGCCCCACGCTCGGTCAGTTCCTGAGGAATATTTGGGTGTCTTGGAGTCCCTTTGAAAACCAAGTGCTCCAAAAGGTGCGCCATCCCTGTTTCCCCATAATTCTCGTGCTTGGAACCTACGAGATAGGTAATGTTGACCGTGATGGTCTCCTTAGTTTGGTCAGGAAAAAGGAGAACACGAAGGCCATTGGCCAGCTGATATTCGGTGATTCCCTCCACTGTGGTCACTTTGACAGGGTCGGGAATCTTCTCTTGGGCTTCAAGCCTGAGTGCTGCGCTCAGGAGCAAAAAGCAAATAATCAGGAATTTAGAAGGGTTTTTTTGCATAGAATTTCTCTTTTATTGAAACAATTAAACCTTTTATGGAATGAATTTAAGATAATATAGGAATAGATAGATAAAAAATAGATTTCATAACAAAATTTAATATTTAAAAGGAAGAGAAGGGAAATATACTACGCTTCGATTTGTGAGATACACCTCCCTGCGGTCGGTGAGATAGGCTTCGTGAGATACACCTCCCTGCGGTCGGTGAGATAGGCTTCGCGAGATATACTCCGCTGTGCTGCGTGAGATACACCTCCCTGCGGTCGGTGAAATAGGCTTCGCGAGATATACTCCGCTGTGCTGCGTGAGATACACCTCCCTGCGGTCGGTGAAATAGGCTTCGCGAGATATACTCCGCTTCGCTGCGTGAGATACACCTCCCTGCGGTCGGTGAGATAGGCTTTGCGAGATACACCTCCCTGCGGTCGGTGAGATAAGCTTCGCGAGATATACTACGCTGCGCTTCGTGAAATAAACCTCCCTGAGGTCGGTGAGATAGGCTTCGTGAGATATACTCCGCTTCGCTGCGTGAGATACACCTCCCTGCGGTCGGTGAGGTAGGCTTTGCGAGATATACTACGCTGCGCTTCGTGAAATAAACCTCCCTGAGGTCGGTGAGATAGGCTTCGTGAGATACACCTCCCTGAGGTCGGTGAGATAGGCTTTGCGAGATATACTCCGCTGCGCTACGTGAAATATACCTCCCTGCGGTCGGTGAGATAAGGTTTGAGTTTAGGAGTAAGGTTTGGAGTTCAATTTAAGGTCGTAAACCTGTACTGAGCTTGTCGAAGTATCGTAATTCGTAAATCTTAATTCTAGAAATATGCTTCGCGAGATACACCTCCCTGCGGTCGGTAAGATAGGGGTTGGTATAAATAGAGAGATTGAAGTTCAATTCAGGGTCGTAAATCGTAATTCGTAAATCGTACTTAGTTTCTTATTTCAACTGAATTTCATTATTAATCCAATTTTCGATTAAATTGTCCTCATGGATTTCGGACAAATTATCTACATCGTCGCTGTCATTGCCTACTTCATCTACCAAGCTTCCCGAAAAAAGAAGTCTCAGGATCCTGTAGATTCCGGTGATAATCAGCCTGAAAAGCCTCAGAAAGGGGTGACTTTCGAGGATCTGCTCCGTGAAATCCGTGAAGCCCAAAATCCCCAGCCTAAGCAGCAGGAGCCACCCAAGCCCCGACCTATCCCTACTCCATCCTTTGAAACTCCCCGTGAGCAGCCCAGCAAACCAAGTTTTTTTCCTGAAAGAAAATCCTACAAACCTGAAGTGGTAGAAGAAGTCGACGACGAAGCGAGATACTACGAAGGAGCTTATAGAAACAAGTACCAAGGTGTAGAAACCAAAGCAGCACCCAAAGTCCTTTCTATCGAGGAAATGGCAAGAGATATCCGACTGAAAGCACAAAACAAAAAAAGAATCAACCCCTACGCAGAAAAGCTAAGGAATCCCCAAAGTGTCCGTGACGCGGTAATTTTGTGCGAAATCTTAAATAGAAAGCACTTTTAGGCTTTTTTTCCAAACAATTCAATCTGGTTTCAATTGTTATTTCGTACATCACGAAGCAACAAAATCATTTACCCATGAAACCAGAATTAGCACCACAAGTAGCTGGAAGTCTGACAGACTCCCGAAGAAAATTCCTCGAAAAGACAGGGTTGAGCATGACTTTATCCCTCTTTGGAATGTCCTTTTTCACTGCCTGTTCCTCTACGGATGACGCAGACCCCACCACTCCTCCGGTAGGTGGTGGAGGAGGAAATGGCATCTCAGTCTCTGGAAATACGACAACGATTGACCTCAATATCCAACAGGGATTGCAGACAGCAGGAAATTGGCTGTTGATCACCAATACCCGAACCCTCGTAGCCAATGTCAATGGCTCATTTGTGGCGCTGACGTCTGTTTGTACCCACTCAGGATGTTTTGACAGCTGGACATTCGGAAACAATCGCTTCACCTGCCGCTGTCATGGATCCGTTTTTGATCCTTCGGGTCAGGTACTTCAGGGTCCAGCCAACGCACCCTTGCAGCAGTTTACTACCCAGGTGTCCGGCACCAGTTTAATCATCACCCGATGAGAAGTTTAGGCTTTCTTGTCCTGTTCTTTTTGCCTCTTTTTGGATTTTCTCAAGAATACTTGACCAAAACCGGCTCGGTAGTGTTTTTAAGCACAGCTCCTTTAAATGAATTTGAAGGGAAATCAAAAGTGCTTAATGGATTGGTGGATCTGGAAAAAAATCTACTTGATTTTTATCTGGATCTGAATACGTTGGAAACCGGTATTGGTCTCAGAGATAAACACATGAGAGAAAACTATCTCGAAACTGATAAATATCCATTTGCAGAATTTACCGGAAAAATGGAGCCTGTACCTGCTATGGAACCGGGCAAATCCTACCCAGTGAGAGCCAAAGGAAAGTTTAAAATCCACGGTGTAGAACGCGATCTACTCGTTCCCGGTACGCTGACTCTGAGAGATGATGGGAAAATAGACCTCAAAGCAGAGTTTGTGATCTCCTTAAATGATTACCAGATTGAAATTCCCAAACTGGTTTTTTATGAGCTGGCTGCAGAACAGAAATTGACGATCAATGCCACCTTAAGTCCTAAAAAATGAAAAAATTAGCAATAGTATTTGTTTTCCTTTTCGGTACCGTCTCCCCAGTCTTTTCCCAACTGGAAAGGCAGCTTGCCAACGAAAATCAGCCGGTGGATCTGGTTTTCCATGCACCCAGACATATCAATCTGCTTACAGTAGAGCCTCTAGAAAAGAAATCCATGCACTTTGCCATCATGCACACCTTTGGCACCCTGGATGGAGGTGTGGAAAACCTCTTCGGTCTGGACAATGGAGCCAATATTCAGTTCAGCTTTGAATTTGGGCTAAGCGAAAAGCTGTCCTTGGGTATTTTGAGAGCCAGCAGGGATAAAGTATATCAGGCATTTGGGCGATATCACATTTTCGAACAGACCCAAAATGGGAAAAAGCCGTTTTCTTTGAGTTTGGCTGGTGGGGCAGGTGTGATCACCAATACTTACAATTTTCTTCCGGAACCCGAGCAACCTAGCTTTGGAGATAGGATGAATTACTTTGGGCAAGTGATGCTGGCAAGAAAATTTTCTGGGAAAATCAGTTTTCAGTTGAGTCCCATGTTTTCCTACTTCACCAATCCACTTCCGATTTATCAGATCGAAGGAGACCAAAACTTCTACTTTGCTTTGGGGATGAGCGGCAAATGGAAGGTGACTGAAAGATCTTCCCTTACCTTGCAATATATCCCAAATCTAAATTCGGACTTACGGAGCAATTTCGGGATCGGATGGGATGTGGAAGCCGGAGGTCACGTGTTTCAGATGTATTTTGTCACCTCACAAGCCCTCACCGAGCCTTACCTTTTGGCTGGAGGAAATGGGGTACCCGGTGAAGAGTTCCGTTTGGGATTCAATGTCAACCGAATCTTTGCCTTGGGTCAAAAGAAAAGAAGGTAATCAATGGGAGGGCGACTTAAATGTCCGAATCCAAACTTTACCGTTTTTTATCTCTTCTTCCAGTGAAAAATTTTGTTGCAACCAAGTTTCCAGCAGCTCCACATCTTCCTGTTCTTTGGGATAGGCGTGATGGAAGTATTCGTAAATAAAAACCCGAATTTCTTTAGGTTCAATTGCCTGCAATGAGTCCAGCTTTTCCAATGGGAAGAGCTGGTTTTTTGTATTTGCCTCCTTCGGAAAAAGAACTTCCTCGCTGAATTTGACAAAATTATTTACTACAATAATCGATTGATTATCAGGTATATTTAACTCATTGGATAAAGCTTCGATAAAATCAGAATAGCCTTTGGTTCTTTCTTGGTAATGAATGGAAGCTAAAGCAGGAACAATCAGAAGAGCGCCAAGAAAGATGGTTTGGATCTTTTGCTTTTTGATCAAAAAAATCCCCAGAAAAGCGGTCTGAAATAGAACCATTTTTAGGTCTTGCTGGGCAAAGCTGATGCAGACTCCAAGTGCAATAAGGGACGCTAAAGTCAGTTTAATTTTTGGGCTTTTTTCCCAACTGCCCCATCCCAAAGCAATCAGAAAAGCAAGTATGGGGACGAGGATGATTAAATGCCGGGGATTGAGGTAAATGGGGTTGTAAATCTCCAAGGTAGAAGACATGAACCAAAACCCCAGAATAAGGCAAAAAGCGGTAAAGGCAAACTCAATTCCCGGACTATGTTTCGCCTTCCAAGCTTTCCAGATTCCCGGCAGGGCCAATACGATCCAAAGCCAATAGGAGCGTTCTACCCAAGTGAGGATAGGCAAGTAGGTCAATCGCCTAATCATGGCCCAAGTCCCTTTGTCCGCATAGGTGAATTCGGAGATGTAGTGGCCTGCGTTGATCGAGCTAACCCGGAAAAAGGGATCGCCGAATTTGATCCAGAAGTAGGCCAAATAGGTCAGACCAAAGAAAAGTCCCCAAACCAGCACACCGAGGTAAAAAGAGGAATTGATCTTTTGGTTTTTTCTGTCCCATAGAAAAAGGAGGATGGGAAACGGGGCTAGAAAAACGATGGTTTCCTTGGTGATAAATCCCATAAGTAAGCCAAAAACCAATCCCAAGGAGGCTGCAAAAGGTTTTTCTTTTCTGAAGGAGGCAGAAAAAGGAACTAAACAAGTCCAGAAAACCAATAGTGAATCAGGGTAAACCTTGGTCAAAAAGTGGAGCAAATAGACCTGAGTGCTTGCCCAAAAGACCAGAATCCAGGGATTGATGCCTTTTGGGAGGATTTTCATCAAAAGGTAAAGGCTTCCCACATAGCTAAAAAGTGAAATCAGGGAAATCCGATGTGGTTCAAATCCCAACAGCGATCCAATCAATCCTGAAGGCACATAAGCACCCCAGCGGCTGGAAAAGTGGTAGGCATTGACCTGCATAGTTCCTTCCCAGAAGCTTTTTCCGGCAAGGAGGTAGTAGACATCATCGGAGAAGGTGATCCCATCAAAGCCAAGTAACCAATACAAAAACAGAAAAACTGACCCAGAAAGAAATGCTGAACGCTTGGGATGATTCTGAATAAATTGGGTCATGGGGTAAAAATAAGGGTGAAAGTCTGAAAATCTATTGATTAGGAATTACAATTGGATAGTATAGAGTTTGGGGTTGTTTCAAGGAATATAGGGTTGGAGTTCAAAGCAGGGTTACTCCCCCTTGAAAAGGGGGCTGGGGGGATTTGAAATTGGTAAAAATCCCCCTAACCCCCTTTAAGAAAGGGGGAGTTGGCTTCGTGAAAAGGCTGATTTTTCGTTTTTTTAATTTGACGAAATCAGGTAATTCTAATCTCCTGAAATAGAATACCGGATGGAAAAAAGAGATAAATGGTTGGAGTTCAAAACAGGGTGACTCCCCCTTGAAAAGGGGGCAGGGGGGATTAAAAAAGAATTATTTTAGTTCTATGTACTTTTTACCTTATAACAGAAACTTAAAAGAATTTTCTAGAGAATTAAGAAATCATTCTACGCTCTCTGAAATTCTTCTTTGGCAAAAGTTGAGAGCTAGTCAATTTAGAGGCTTCTTTGGTCCAAGTCAGGAGACTTGAACCAGTAAGGTCCAGACAGGCCCGCGGATAGTTCAAGTCTTCAGACTTGGACTTTTTTTCTTGCAGTCTTCAGACTGCTTTTTACAGTTTTGTAAAGATAAACTACTAGGTCCAAGTCGGGAGACTTGAACCAGTCAGTAGACTTGAACCAAATACCGCGAATAGTTCAAGTCTTCAGACCTGTCTGAGGACAAAGGCAGGCTTGGACTTTATCTTCTGGCAGTCTGAAGACTGCATTTAATGATTATTATTTCTTCAAAAGCACTATCTTAAATCTACTTTTTAAATCTTTTTTATCATGAGTAGAAAATATAAAATCAGGGATCAGGATAAGTTTTACTTTGTCACCTTCACCATTGTTGAATGGATAGACCTATTTACCAGGCAAGAATACAGAGATATATTTATTGATTCGCTCAAATATTGCCAAGAAAATAAGGGGTTGGACATAGCTGCTTTTTGTATTATGTCAAGCCATATTCATTTGATTTTAGGCAGAAATAGAGATCAGAAATTGGAAGAAATAATTCGAGATTTGAAAAAGTTTACTTCTATTAAATTTTTAAAAGCAATTGAAACACTTGCTGAAGAAAGCCGAAAAAATTGGCTTTTATATCATTTTCGAATGGCCGGAAAAACCAATCCAAATAATTTAAACTACCAAATTTGGCAACAGCATAATCATCCGATCGAGCTAAATACTCAGGATAGAATAAGAAGGTGCTTAAATTACATCCATCAAAATCCGGTCGTTGCTGGGTTGGTACTTAGTCCTGAGGAATATTTATATAGCAGCGCCAAAAATTATGCAGGACATCCTGACAGACTTATTGATGTGATTTTAATTGATTCATAAAATACGTGGTCCAAGTCAGGAGACTTGAACCAGAGGTGTTTTGTTTGGAGGGTCCAAGTCAGGAAACTTGAACCATTGCTATAATTATTGACAATAACTGTCAAATACTTAAGAGTTTTCCTGCTCTTTCCCTACTTTTAGTCATCAATTGTCAAGACTATGGCCAAATCCTCTCCAATCGAACAGCAGAAAATCCTCCGGGTATTCAAATTGATCAACTTGCTTCAGGGAAATATAGGAAAGACCGTCCATCGGCTTGCTGAGCTTTTAGAAACTGACGAACGCACGGTCTATCGATATTTCAAACTCTTGGAAGCCTTGGGATTTGTCGTGGTTAAGGAATTCAGCAAGTATAAAATCCAAGAAAGGCCAGAGTACCTTCCTGAATCTTCGACTTACAGCACTTTTTCTCAGGAGGAAAGCCAATGGTTGCAAACGCTAATCGAAAGTCAGGGAAAAGGCAACTTGCTTAAAGATTCCATTCTCCAAAAGCTTCAACTTAAGTCTGAGGTTAAAACAGGCACTGATCTTCTCTTTAAAGCCAATCTTGGCCGATTTGTGGATCTGATTGGACAGGGAATGGCTGCCAAAAAGCAAATTTGGCTCAAGGAATATTACAGTCTCAGCAGTGATACTGTATCTGATCGCTTGGTAGAACCGGTGGGTTTTTCCCAGGATTATGAAAATATTCATGCCTTGGAAGTGGAGAGCAAGTCCATGAAGGTTTTTAAAATCGAGCGAATCGGGGATGTGGTTCTGTCCTCCAATCCTTGGTCTTTTGAGAAAAAGCATGAATTGCCCGAACAGCCACTTTTTGGCTTTTCAGGAAAAAGAGAATTCTATGTCAAGCTCAAGCTGAGCAAAAAAGCATTCCAACTTATGCAGGAAGAGCATCCCAATGCCCGACCTTTTATGGGAGTGAAAAACCGGAATCAGTACTTTTTCGAAGGAAATATCCCACAATTGCCCGGATTGGGAAGGTTTATCCTTGGCTTACCCGGCGAAATCAAAGTGGAGGAAGGGGAGGAAATGAAGGCTTATTTGAAGGAACAGCTGGAAAAAGGGCTGTTTTGAATTTTCAATGATCAATATCCAATGATCAATTTCCAATGAATGTCAAACATCCTTGAAAATTGATCATCGAGTTTGGTAATTGAATTTCTTAACCCTGATGCTCGTCCCGGAGCAAATCATTGACTGTCTTTACAGGATTGAAGGTAATCAGTGGTACTTCCACGAAGAGCGTGTTCCAGCCTGCCATGGCCCCGTTCCAAAGTCCTGGCAATTCAAGTGCTTTTAATTCCCGTCCGCTTTTGGATTTTTCGGTGATAAAACCCGTTTGCATATCTCTAAACTTCAGCAAGTCAAATTCCCGTCCATGGTAATCTCGGGTACCGCAGACCAAATCCACCGGATTAAAGTGAGTGGAAGCCATCATATGCGCTTTTGACTGCGGGTCATTGAGGTCGATTTGTGCGGTTTCTAGGATTTGGAGACTGTAGGAACCGTCTTTTTCCTCAATCCAGAAAGGTCCTCCTCCTGGTTCTCCGGTATTTTTCACCATACCGCAGACACGGATTGGGCGATTCAGCTTGTCTTTCAAATATTCCGCAAGTTCATGGCTATTTTCTGAGGATACGGAAGGAGGGACTTGTCCCCCTAGATCCTCATTGTAGACCTTTATTGCCATCGCCAAAGACTCATGATTTACCTCTTTTTCCAATGCTCTCAAAGCATCAAAGATTCTTTCTTGCACCTCCAAAAGTAACCCTGCAATCGCCACTTTAAAGGTTTTGGTGGGTTCTTTCAATCGATCAGGAACCACGTTGTCGATGTTTTTGATGAAAATCAGGTCAGCCTTGATGTCATTGAGATTTTCCAGAAGAGCCCCGTGGCCAGCGGGTCGGAAAAGGAGACTGCCATCGTCCTCCAAAAAGGCCGTGTTGTCTCTATTCACCGCAATGGTATCGGTGGTTTTTTTCTGTTGGGAGTAGCTCACTTCAAACTCCAAACCTGAGCTGGCCTTGATGGAAGGCAGGACTTTGGCTATTTCCGCCTTGAATTTGGTTTCGTGATCTGGAGAAACCGTGAAGTGAATTTTGACTTTTTTTCCTCTTCCTACAGCATACTGAACCCCCTCGATGAGATGCTCATGGGCAGGAGTACGGTTTTCGGAAGGATAGCGGTGAAAACGCAAGAGGCCTTTGGGCAAACTCCCATAGTCGAGCCCTTCATGAAGCAGAAGTGCTGCCACGATAGCCCGGTACATCCCTGCATCTAGGCATTCCTGAAGGGTATTTCCTTTGGTTTTGAGTGCTTCATCCAGATCTTCGGCAAAGGCAAATTTCCGGATGTTTTCTATGAATTTCTTGGTAAAGGAGCTCTTCTCAAGATCTCCGTCTCCTTCCAAAAAGGAAAAAAGGTCTTTAAACATCCTCGAAGCCGCCCCGGATGCGGGGACAAACTTGACGATTTCCTTTTTAGCTGCCTGAGCAGGATAGGTTTCTGTGTAGTGCTTTAATTCCTGATCACTGAGTACTTTGATCCCATGGCCAGGAGTAGCAGGAGCATGGATTTTTAGAAAAGGGAAGCCATTTTTGAAGTTGTCAATCTGCTGGGCGACTGTTTCAGGGTCCATTCCCTGGTCAAGGATCTTTTGGGTTAAGGTGATATCCATGGTTGTATGGGTTTGAAAAGTTTCCGCTTAAGATAGTAGACTTGGAGTCCAAGCTCAAGAAATCTCCCGCTTTTTGTATCAAAAATTCAGCGCCCACCCATCAGTATCCCATTCGCTTCAAAAATTCATCTTTTTTGGAAGGAGAAAGGCTCACCTGCCGTTCATTGCTCATCAGAATGTATCCGCCCTCGGATCGCACATACTTTTTGACTTTGTCCAGATTGATCAAAAAACTATTGTGGACTCTCATGAAGCCATGGCTTTGGAGAATATTTTCGTACTCCTTTAGATTTTTGCTGACCAGAAGCTTTCGTCCATCTTCCAGGAAAAAACTGGTGTAGGCCCCATTGGCTTCGCAAAAGAGAATCTCACGGGTTGGGATGAATTCTACCCCTTCAGCAGTGGAAAGGGAGATTTTATGATTTTCAGAAGCTGGGGTTTGGAGATTGCTGAGTAGGTTTTCCAGGAGTTTTTGGCGGTTTTCCTGTGCCCTGAGTTGGATTGCTTTCTGTACTGCGGCTTGCAGTTCTTCCATGTCAATAGGCTTGAGCAGGTAGTCGATGGAGCTGAATTTGATGGCTTTGATTGCATAGTGTTCAAATGCAGTGGTAAAAATCAAGTGAAAATCCAGATGATTGACCCGCTCTAGGACGTCAAAGCCTGTTCCTGTCTGAAGTTCGATATCCAAAAAGACCAATTCGGGCCGAAGGGAAGAAATCTTGGCTACGGCATCTTCCACCTGACTGGCTTCTTCGATGAGCTGGACTTCCGGACAATAGCTTCTCAGAAACCCTTTTAGAGTCTCCCTGCTGTGAAATTCATCTTCTACGATGATGGCTTTAAGCGGATAGTTCATGGCTTGGGAAATTTAATGGTGATACGAGTGCCTACTGGCAGGTCATCGATCTGAATCTGCGTTTCTTTTTTCTCCCGGTTGATCAGCCGAAGCCTTTCTTCGGTCAAAGCCATCCCTCTGGAAGGTCGATAATCGGCTTTTTTGAGCGCTGCAGCAGCTTTTCTCCCTATTCCGTTGTCTTCTATTTCACAGCGGATGTGGTTTGGTTCTTCGACAAAACGCACGGTCAGTTTTCGCTCTCCCTCCAGCTTGGCCATCAGTCCATGTTTGATGGCATTTTCCACAAATGGCTGAACGATCAGCATGGGTACTTCGAAAAAGCTGAGATCAAAATGGGCTGGAGTCTCAATCTTGTAGCTGAAAGCATGATCAAAACGCAGGGATTCGAGGTCGAGGTAGACTTTTAGCAGCTCGATTTCCTTGTCCAAGGTCACATGGACATCGATGGAGTTTTCCAGGACCTGACGGACAAACTTACTGAATTTGCTCAGGTAGGACAGGGCAGCTTCTTTCTGTCCGCTGCTGATCAGATGCTGAATAGAGCTTAGACTATTGAAAATGAAGTGGGGGTTGATTTGGGCACGAAGCGCTCCCAACTTGGTCTGAAAAGCCTCGTTCTCCACTTTCCTTTTCTCCTGACTGATCACTTTGATTTTGTAAGAGAGCCCAAGGGCAAAAATGATGCTTTCTATGGATGAGCCCCCGACCATGTAGTCCAAGTCCAATAAAAACATGGTCATCAAGGCACCTGTGGTGAATATCAAGGTGGCAGAAATCACGAAGTACTTCAGCCGGTTGGGATAGTAGAAAAACAGATAGCCCACCCCAAAGAAGGCGAAGGCAGCCATGAAGTAGCGCTGAAAATCCATCAAATAGGCTTGAAGCAGGCTGTAGGGCTTTAAGAAAATCAATCCTGAATTGACCAGAACAAGAAGGATAAGCAATCCTGCAATTCCCAAGACAATCCGGTCAAATCCAGGCATCAGTCTGGGAAATTCCAAAAAGTGTCGGATAAATAGCAGGTAGGAGAGGTTGATCAGGAGCTGGGACACGGTAGTCAACCAAAAATAAAAGTAGAGGGTGTTGTACCCGAAACTGGTGGCCAAATAGGGACTGATTTGAGAATAGTAGATGAGTTGAAATAGCAAGAATGCACCATAGTAGATGTATTGCTTTTCCCGCATATTAAAAAAAAGGATGAGATTAAAAATCATTAGGACCGCGGCAATACCAAGAAAGAAAAAAGCTAAAACCTGGCTTTTGAAGGAGGATTCGCTGATAAACTTGGAAAAAACCCCATGTGATCTGGAGTCCGAAAACCGGATGGTTCTGACATCCAAATCAGGAGAAGCCCGATGGAATTCGGCCCGAATCAGAAGAAAATGCCCATCAAAAAAATCCCGGGAATCGACCTTTACATATTCCAGAGAATGTAGGGTGGCCCTTCTGAGATCATTGGGAATCAATCGGGTGATATTGAGTGAGTCCACCTTGCCATCCGACTGAAAAAAAAGTTGGGACACATCCAGATTGCCCGGGTAAATGTATATGCTGTCAGAGGCAGCTAGCAGATCGAGATAATCTGAAAAATCCAGTTTAAACCAATAGCTTTTGCCTTTCTGGGCAATTCCTACATCCGGTAAATTGAGGAACAAGCCCTCCCTGTTTTTCTGAAGAATTTCCTCGATGGTATTGGGAGTGTTTTCTTGCCAAATTTTCGGTTTCAGGGGAAGTTGAAAATGAAACCCATCCTCCATTTGCCGACTATGGGCCAACTGGTGAAAGCTGATCAAAGACCAACAGAAAAAGTAAAACCAATGCTTATTCATTGAGGATAGGAAGAATCAAATTGACGTATTTGCAGGGGCTTTCATTTTGTAGGCAAGGCTTTTCTCCGGATTCAAAATCGATATGGAAAGGTTTGATTTCGTTCATAAGCTGGACAAACTCTTCCCAAGTCCTGGCGGGTAGTTTGCCCGTTGGTCTTTTTTGTCTGGAATTTGCCGGTCCAGCTTGATTGATCAGGACATTCATACTTACCTCTTCTTGATTTTTGCCAAAGGAAATCTGAACAGAAATCGCCCCATTTGCAGATTGAATCTGCTCCTCCAGCAGATTTTCGATCAGATTCTGAATGACCATGGAGGGGATTCTAATTCGCTCCTGCGAAAAGGCCTCATCGGTGATGATTTCAAATTGCAATATTTCCCCATACCGGAGTTTTTGAAGCTGCAGATACCAAGTGATCATTTGAATCTCCTCAGCAAGTGCTGCTTTTTCCAGATGCAATTGGGAAAGGAAATACCGGAGCAGTTTTGCGAAAATGCTCAAAAAGCGAAGAGAGCTTTCTTTATCATCCCTGAAAATCTGATTTTGAATGGAGTTCAGGGAATTGAAAACAAAATGGGGGCTAAGCTGAGCTGAGAGCGCTTCCAGCTGGAATTGATAGTTTCTCTTTTGGAGTTCGAGCAGTTTTTCCTGCTTTTCCTTTAATCGTTTTTCGGCGCGAATTCTGGCTATCTGACCGGAATAGATCGAAGCTACTGCGTTGAGAATACGCACATGCAGCTCAGTGAAGAAATCGGCCTGTGAATTTTCGCTGTCAATCACTCCGATGACTTTTCCTTCCAAGAGAATAGGAACGGCAACCTCTGAAAGCCGAAACTGATCATCGGGAATGTAATCCGGAAATTGTCTGGTGTCCGGAATAAGAAGAGGAAGACCCGTTTTTACCACTTTGCCGGTGACTCCTTTTCCTACCGGGACACGGATAGCTTGAATGATTTCCCTGTTTTTTCCGGATTTGGGTCCCAAGGTTGCCTTCTGCTCCAAAAATTCTCCGGATTCATCCAAAAGATAGACCACGGCATCTTCAAAGTTGAGTTTTGAGATGCAATTGCCCACCAAATCCCATAACAAATCCTCTTCCGAATCGATCTCGGTCATGGATTGGGAGAAATGAAGGAGAATTTCTTCCAGTTCTTTGGGTGTGATGATATGCACTTCTGTGGGATTCAAGGGTAGAATAAGTTAGGCAATGAAGACGGAATTCGGTAATCCCGTTACGGACTAATTCATACAAAGTACTCCAATTCGCAAAATCAGTCCAAAGTCACTTGACCAGATTTGGGAGTGAATTCACGGATCGGCACTTTGAATTGATAGATCGGCCAGAATACCTTGTTTTTTGCCAAAAAGCTGGAAAATCTACCCTAATCAACTGAAATCCTTCATTAGTCAATTCTGGTATTTGTTCGATCAATCGACTCTAAATCACCCGAATTCTTCAATCTAAGTTTGAATCGTTTGAGGGGAAGTACCCTTCATCACAAGAAACCAATCAAACTTAACAACAACATGAAAAAGTATCTTTTAACCATCGGAATCGGAGCTATGCTGCTCCAGGTATCGTGCGATTCACTGCAGCAGGATGAGGTTCTTTTGGAGGAAAATCAAGCACTTCTGGAATCCGGGGAATTGACTACAGGAGAAGAAAACCTGAGAAAAAAAGGGAATGTGGAGACGACTTGGAAGGTAGAAAAAGCGGAGAAATTTTACAGAATGACTGAAAATACCTATTACCTGCTTCCTTCCAATCTGCCTTTGGAAAAAGTAAATCGGATCTATGAGAGCAATAGATCAGAGGATCAATTTGTGGAAGAAATGATTCGGGAATCGCTGAAAGTTTTTGATTCAAACATTTCCCGGTATGGTAGATTTTTGAGCCCTTTATCCAGAAGAAACCATCAGGCCCTAGCCGGCGGTGAGCATGAGGTCGAATACGACATCGTTGCAGCTAAATTTTTGGATGAGGATGAGGCCTTGGCTTCTATGGCCGGTTACCTGAAGATTGACGACATTCAAGGAGAATCCCCCGACAACAAGGGGTTTCCGATTTTCAAGTTTGTTGGCAACAACTCCACACAAACGGGAGAAGACTGCAAAGGGAAGGGGTCTTGGTGTGACAGCATTCCCCGCATACAGCCATCTCAACTCGAAGAAATGGTAGCCATTTTACCCGTTTTGAAAAGAGCTCAAGGCCTAACCCGTCCCACCACAGCAGCCCTTCAAAATTTGGAATTGAGTGCAGGTTTGGATCCCGTCTCTATTGGTCTCTTGCTTCCGGCGGTACAAAAGATTGCAGATAATCCAACTCCTAGGGCAGATGCGGATCACAGTAGATGGATTCCAATTTTGAGTACAGCGAGACGATATGGATTTGATATGAACGAGTCTTTGGGCACTTTTCTCGCTTTTGGGGCTGGAGGATCTATTTTTGGCTTGACCAATGAAAAATACGACGCTTCTGGAGATATGGACTGGGCTGCAGTTCAGTTGAATCGGAGAAGGTTTGAATTTGAAATGTGGTTGTTTTGGAGCAAATGGGCCCAAAATAAAAAGACAGGCTCTGGGTAACTCTGGAAGTTTCAGCAGACTAGTTTGGAAAACCGGACCACCTGGCCCGGTTTTTTTTGTGCCAAAATGCTCAAAGCCAAATCACTCAGCTGAAAAATACGGGGATACCCTCCGGTCACCTGAGCATCTTGTCCCAGGATAATGATTTTTCCTCCGGAGGTCAATTGGACTGTTCCGGGAAATACTGGATTGGTTGGCAGTTCAGGAAGCTTGTTTTCCACAGTTTCTAGGAGTTGGGCTCCCATGCGGTTGGTCAGTGGGGAAATATGAAAAGATGCGGTCAGAAGGTGGCTTTTAGTCTCTTGATCCAAGAGCCTCCAATCCGGTCCCAAATACACTTCCAGCTCCTCTTTTTCAAACCATCGATGATCCCATTTGGCTTTGGAGTGCAATACTCCCAAAGTGGAGGCCTCGTCCCAAAAGCTCACTTTTCCCTCTTTACTGAAATAGGGCAGGGGAGTAATTTCCTTGAAAAAGCTTCTGGAGCCAAGCTCAAGCTGGGATTTAAATCCATACTTGATCCCCAAATACACCCTGGCTCCAGTAATGAATTGCCCGATTTCCAATTGATCTTTGGCCATTATGGGGATTAAACTTGGATTACCCACTTCTTTTCCGTTTTGTAAGACTTGTGCCTGAGCTCCTGCAATGGAAACCATAGTGGGAGCACTGAATCGGATTCCCAAGCCCGGCTGACTGATCTCCAAAACTGCAGCATCGTTGGGATTATTCAGTTGTAAATTGACCCATTGGGAGGATTTGGAATCCATACATCCCGAAGTAGGGATGCCGTATTTTCCATAATCCATCCGCCCTAAGTCCTGAATGCTTGTTCCCGGGCCTGTTTTAAAAATATGGGCTGTTGCTAAGGTTTTACTCATTTCAAATAGGGACTGGGAGGCTGTTTAAGCAGTTTATTCATCTCTTCTCCATCAATAGGGACAAATTCCAAGCTTTCTCCTGCCTTAGCCCAAACAGGAGGATCCTTTTCTATATTAAAGAAAATTACCGGTGATCGGCCTATGGTATGCCATCCTCCCGGACTTTCTCTTGGATAAATTCCGGTCTGCGCTCCCCCAATGGCTACTGAACCCGGGTCAACGGTACGGTCGGGGAAAGGTTTTCTTGGTGTATGAAGGAGTTCAGGCAGGCCATTGAGATACATGAATCCAGGTAAAAACCCAAAAAAGTGAATTCTGTATCGGTTTTCCGCGTGAAGTTTGATCAGAGAGTTGAGAGATAATCGTTTGGCTACGGCTAGGCTGCCCAAGTCTTTCCCGTATTCAGGCTCATAGCACACGGGGATTTGCCAGATTCGATCGGAAAGCTGAACCCGGGGAAACTTAATCGTTTTGTAGTGATTTTTGAATCGGGTTTGGAATCCTTGCTCTTTCCAAAGAATGGCAATGGACGTAAAACCCTGCCTGACCGTATCTGTATGCTCCTTTTCGTGCTCTTCAAGCCAATCGATCACACCCAATTGCTGGGATAGAAGCTCATCAGAAGGGGAGTGTTCCCATTGAAGCTCTCCCAACCAAGGGGTAATTTCCATATAGACCGGTTTTATTGCCAATGTTTTGCTCTCAATAGGGGTAGAAAATTCAGAATTTCGGGATTGTCTCCGTGAAAACAAAGGGTTTCGGCCTTTATTGGCAGTTCTTTTCCGCTTGAACTGATTACTATCCCTTTTTCCAGCAAACCAACTAATTGGTAATCAATCTCCTGGTACGTCTTGAGAAGAGAACCGTCGATTGATCTGCTTTGCAAGCGGTAATCGTCCTCATACCTTCTATCGCCAAATACTTCCAGTTTGATGGGCTGTTTTTTCAGGATTGCCACTCGGGCTAGTTCTGAATGGGGAGGAACCAAAAGCCAAGTGGTAGGAAATTCCTTTCTGATCATCGAAACCAGCACCTTGGCAAGATGCGGACTTTTGGCAGCGTCATTGTAAAGTGCACCATGAAACTTGATATGCTCCATTTGAACTTTGTTTTGCTTTGCTATCTTGATGAAAAGCTGCATTTGATTCCGCAGGGAACCTATCAACTCATCATCTTTAATTGAAAGACTGATTCGGCCGAAATTTTCCCGATCGGGATAGGAGGGGTGGGCGCCTGCCTTGACGCCGAATTGCTTGCAAAAGCTGAGGGAAGAAAGGATACTCTCCTCATCTCCTGTATGACCTCCGCAGGCAATACTCGCCCGGTCTATCCAGGGAAATATATCCCCTTCCCAAGCCACACCTTCTCCTAAATCACAATTGATTTCCAGTTTTCTTCCTTGGTTCATAGTAGGGCAAAAGGGGATTCAGAGAATATCCCACAGATTTTTTGACTCGTTTTTTTGCTTTTGTAAATTAGGGAATTGTTCACTTAAATCTGAAAAACTATGGGAAAAGGAGACATTAAATCCAAAAAGGGAAAAATCAGCCGAGGGACTTTCGGAGCCAGCAGACCTAAGAAAAAGCAGAATAAGGAATCAAGAAAGGAGAAGCTCGAATTGAAAGACACCGAATAAACCAAAAAGAGGACCCAAGAGGTCCTCTTTGCAGTTAGGGTCTGGTTAATTTTTCCACCACTACACCACGAGTAGGATCTACCACTACCCGAATGGGGCCTAGCGTTGCATCCTCGGTCGTTCGAAATACGACCAAGTAGTATCCATCCACCCATGCAGTCACCTCTGCCGCTCTAAAATCCTGATCCACGAGGGTTGATTTTTCAGCGACGGTGAGAGAATTGTATGCAATTTCCCTGAAGACGTCCAGTGGGTCTTCATCTCCGCTGGAATCGCAGGAAATCAAACAGCCTAACAGAAGGAAGGGAAGAATAAAATAAATAAGCTTATTCATGATTGGGTCTATTGTTTTTTAAAGCATGTGATAGGGGAAGAACAGGGATTGGGAAATAAAAACCGCGGCCTGTTCTGTTTCCAGGTTTACTTTCTGTTTTCTTTTTGGAACGAACAAAATCAAAAATGGGCTACAGAACTGGGAAATATTTTGTGGCTTTCCATTTTTCGAGTGAAGCAATCATAGATTATTGTAGTGCTTGATCCATTCATTCAGCTTCTTGAAATCCAGTTTGCCTTGAGCAGTCCTTAGATGATGGAGAATAGCCAGTGATTTTCGCATTCGGGATTCCGGATTTTTCACTTGGGTAACCAAATAGATCAAACTTCTTTGCTTTCCGGGAGTAAGTTGGCGAAAGAATTTTTCACCCTCCTCATCCTGTGCAAGAAGTACTTCGAATTCCTCCGGTACTTCATGCCCAAACTCACTGTGGTCCCGCTCGATTTTTACTCGTACTTGCTGCCCTTCTTGCAGCCGCAAATTTTCTCTGATCCGTTGATTCACCAAAATATACCAGCACTTTTTGGCTTTCATCAAGGCCATATGGTGGGGCCCTGATTCATTAAGCCAAATTAACACTCTTCGGTGATTGTCATCCCTCATCACAGCAGCAATCTCCTCCGGTACCGGAATATGGAAGTGCCAGTGGTTGAAATCGAATTTACCCAAGGGGGAAAGAAACTCCATAAGCTCTTGGTTTTTGACTCAGAAATATAAGCAAATTGAAGTTTTGGGATGGATTCTTTTCTAATTTGGAAAGCAAATCCTTTTTGCTCAGAGAAGAATCAGTAGAGAAAAAAATGCACTCCAAACTTCCCCACATCGGAACTACGATATTTACCGTGATGTCAAAATTGGCGGAGGATGAAGGAGCCATTAATCTATCCCAAGGCTTTCCCGGGTTTGGCGCCGATTCTGAGCTGCTGGAACTCGTAGGAAAATACACCCTAAAGGGCTATAATCAATATCCTCCCATGGCCGGGATCCTCGGACTTAGGCTGAAACTGGCCGAGAAGACCCAGCTCACCCAGGGGTATTTTCCTGATCCCGAACGGGAAGTTACCATCGTTTCTGGAGCTACAGAGGCCCTTTTCGCGGCAGCATCTGCTGTGGTGAGAAAAGGAGATGAGGTGATTGTCCTTGAGCCAGCTTACGACAGCTACGAGCCTGCCATTACCCTAAATGGAGGAAAGCCCATCTATGTGCCTCTGAATGAGCAGGACTTTTCTCCAGATTGGGAAAGAATAAAAAAGGCCATAACGGATAAAACAAGGGCTATTTTTGTCAATTCTCCTCATAATCCGAGCGGATATGTGTGGACCAAATCGGACCTGGATGAATTGGCACAAGTAATCAGAGGTCGGGAGATATTTGTGATCAGTGATGAGGTGTACGAGCACATTACTTTTGACGGAAAAAAACACCATTCAATTGGATATCATCCCGAGCTTCGGGAAAAAACCTTTGTCTGTGGTTCCTTTGGAAAGACCTTTCATGTGACGGGCTGGAAAATCGGATATTGTATCGCACCGCCTGAAATGACTACCGAGTTCCGTAAGATCCATCAATACCTCACTTTCACCACGGTCACACCTATGCAATATGCCTTGGCGGAGTATTTGGAAAAGCCAGATCGCTACCTTTCCATTCCTGATTTTTACCAAAAGAAGCGAGACTTATTCAACTCTGGGCTTTCTCAGACTGACTTTCAATTTCGTTCTTCCGCAGGAAGTTTTTTTCAGCTGGTGAACTATGGGCACCTGTCCAAGATGCCAGATCGTGAACTGGCTACACGCATGACCAAAGAGCTCAAAGTGGCCTGTATTCCGGTTTCGGTTTTTTATTCTGATAAGAAGGACAATCAAGTCCTTCGCTTTTGCTTCGCAAAAGAAGAATCAGAGCTTTTGGAAGCCCTAGACAGACTGAAGGATTTGAATCGTATTCTTGCCTAATTCCTATGAAAAAACTGCTGTTCACGTTCCTTTTTGTACTGTTTTCTTCCTTGGTTATTGCCCAGAATCCTGCTCATGAAGCTTGGAAAAAGCAAAGAGAATCGGAGCTTTTGGCAGAGGACGGTTGGCTGAATCTTGCCGGATTGATCTGGATCGATGAAAACAAATCGTATTTGAATGCCTGGAGTAAAGATAGTCTGATGGTTTCCGAAGAACCTACAGCGGGAAATATCGGGACTTTTCAATGGCTGGGGGATTCCGTATGGTTTTTATTCAATTCAAAAATTTCTCCAAAGCCAAAATCCCAAAAGACCTTGGTCTATCCCTTGGACTATGGGAAAGGGGGTGGGGCTTATTTTGATCATTGGAAGTGGACCGTCATCGAGCGGGGAGGTAATTTTGCACTTCGGCTGAGAGACTTAACCCATCCTGCATTGAGAGCTTTTGAACCTATTTCTGTTTTTGACTACGATTCAGCTTTCAGGGTAAATGCTTTCTTTCGTCCGAGTTTCAATCAGACCATGGAAATTCCCAATGTGTTGGGACAGGTAATTGAATGGAAAGTGATGGGGATTTTGGAGTTTGAGCTGGAAGGAAAGCCTCGGCAATTGACTGTATTGGATGAATTGGGGAAGTTTTTTGTCATTTTTTCAGATATCACTAATGAGCAGATTACCTATCCGACGGGAAGATACCTTTATGTGGACTACCCGGACCGAAGCGGGAATACTATAATTGATTTCAATTTTGCCTACAATCCACCATGCGCTTTCACCCCTTACGCCACTTGTCCCATTCCACCTAAAGTCAACCGCTTGGAATTGGCAATTCAAGCCGGAGAAAAGCTACCCAAGGAGCATTAAAAAAGCTGCCTTGGAGATTAGGCAGCTTGAAAATGTTGCGTTTATGCTTTCAGCCTAAAGCTTTTCTACAATACTCCAGACACTTTTGAACTTCTTTGACTGCATCTGAGCCTTCCGGCACTTGATATTCCAGCTCTATCGTGGCGGGAAACTTGTATTTATTTTTTTTCATCAGCTGTAAAAGGTCACCAATTGGCGTGTCGCCCGTACCCCAGGCCAGGTTTCCTTTTCCATTGGCGGGAGTTTGTCGGTCCTTGGTATGCATACTCAGGATACGTTTGCTTTGCTTTTCGATCAGTTGGATTAGGTCGGTGTGTCCAGCGGCTATATAGTGGCCTGCATCCAGATTCAGGCCGTTTTTCGGACTTTGGGCAATGGCGGTATCCCAAAATGTAAACGTTTCCTGCTCATGACCATGGTATCCAACAGCCATCCCATGCTGCTCACCGAGTTTGCCGAGCCTCAGTGTCTGTGCATCGTCTGATGGATGTTCCAGAGTCACGTGGGAGGCTCCAAGAGCTTTTGCAGCCTTCATTCCGTAGGCTACTTCCATATCTGAATTGTTCGTTCCAAAAGCATTGGGCTTAAAGGCATAAATGCTTACCCCTGCGTCTTTGTACATTTTTCGGATTTGCTCAAACTTCTCCATGGGCGCATTGGCTCTCCATTGAGCTACGGTTTGATTGTAAGATTCTGCTTCGGCCTGCATCTCTTTCAGCTCCTTGGCTTCGTCTTCGGTGAGCGTTTCTCCCCGTCTTTGCTTTCCTCCCAATTGAAACATCCGGCTTCTGTTGATCGGGGAGGCAGGCTTGCCGGCAAAGGACTCTGCCGGGTCTCCCATCAGTTCGATGGATGAAATCCCCGAATCCACCACATATTGCAAGGTGGCCTCAGCACTTTGGTCGGGTAAGGATCGGAAGGAATAGGTGATGCAGCCGATTTGTACGCCATTGATGACTGAGTTAGGCTTGTTGAGGGATCGGATGAGAGCAGGAGCACCCTGAAGCCAAGTAGGCGCAGTAACTAAGGCAGCAGCGCCCAAAGCTGTTTTTTGGAGAAATTCCCGACGTTTATTCATGGTTAATGGGTTTGAAGGTTAAGTCTTGGAAGTTAGCTTTTTTTGGGGAAAAAGGACCTAAAATGGGTTTAAGGCTGTCTTTCCGGTTATTTTTGGCATTTACATCTTTTGAGTAGCAAAAGGGATGAAAATTCTTCTTCATTTATCCCGTCTAACCTGCACTGATGGATTGGAAAGCTGGGATATTTTTTAGATTCACTCATCTTTCGACTATCAATCAATTTAATCGACCATGAACACCGGAATGAAACTCAGGTTTTTATTTGTATTCCTGCTTCTTTTAGGCCTGAAGTCGCACCTTGCGGCACAAGACAGCTCTCTACTTTGGAAAGTCAGCGGGAATGGCCTCACTCAGGATTCCTACCTTTTTGGCACCATTCATATCATCTGCGCAGAACAGTTTGTGATGGACGAACGGATTCAGAAAGCCTTTGACCAAAGTGAGCAAATCATTCTGGAATTGGACATGGATGATCCTCAGCTTCAGGCTCAGATGCAGCAGCTATCCATCAATTCAGGGATGAAAAATATCAGTCAAGACATGAATGAGGAAGAAGCTGGAGTGATCGATGCTTTTCTCATGGAAAAATACGGAGCGGGGCTCCAGCAATTGGGAATATTAAAACCTTTTGTACTCAGTTCCATGGTCTTGCTGAAAAGTCTTCCCTGCGAGCAGATTGAAAGCTACGAGAATTTCTTTACCACACGTGCTCAGGAATCCTCCAAACCTTTGATCGGACTGGAGACAGTGGCATTTCAGATGGGTATATTTGATCAGATTCCCCAAAAACTTCAGCTGGATGAGTTGGTGAAGATGATTAAAGAAGAAAATGCGGAGGAGGAATTCCAAAAGCTGATCAATGCCTATTTGAGTGAAGATGTCGAGGCTTTGTTTAAGGCGATGAATGAGGACGGATTCATGGCGGATTACAGGGACTTGATTTTGGATAGCAGAAATAGGGCTTGGATTCCGATTTTGGAAAGGGAAATGGCCAATCAATCCGCCTTTGTAGCAGTAGGAGGAGGGCATCTCGGAGGTGAAAATGGAGTGATTGCGCTGCTTCGAAAGCAAGGGTATACTGTCACACCGATCAGATAGACTATCGGATTCATGCCTTGGATCAAAAACATAGCAAAAAACAGGCTGTACTGGCTTCTTCAAGTCTCTGGATGGAGTATGATCATTTTCATCGAAACGGTCAATTATACCTTCTTCATTTTGGGAGAGTTCAATTGGGAATACGTCCAGCAGTTTGTGATTCTGTCATGTTCCGGTTTGCTGGTATCCCATTTCTACAAGAAGGTTTTTATCAAACCCAGGGTATTTGACAGGAGACTTTCCACGATTTGGTTCAAGGCGGTGCTGGATGTCATTTTGATCACTTTCTTGTTGGTTTTGGTGGTCTACATCCCATTTTTGGTAGCAGATCCTTCCTTGCTTCAGCAAAAGGACATATGGATAGGAATCATGGGCCAGTTCATGAATCTGAGCCGGTACGTGATCGTGTGGATCATCATTTATTACCTCTACCATATTCTCAAAAAGAATGCAGAAATCGCCGAGCAAAAGCTGACCTACCAAAATGTGGCCAAGTCTGCCGAGTTGGAACTGCTGAAGACCCAGTTGAACCCTCATTTTCTTTTCAATGCACTCAATAGCATCAAGGCTTTGGTTTTGATCGATCAGGAAAAAGCACGAGATGCCATCATCAAATTATCGGAGCTGCTCCGATTTACTCTCAATTACGAAAAAGCCCCGTTAATCCCTCTCAATGAAGAGATCAACGAGGTGATCAAATACCTGGAGCTGGAAAAAATCCGGTTTGGAAAAAGGCTAGACGTCCAGGTGAGAATGCAGGAAGAGACCCTGGAGATGAAGGTGCCTCCAGCTATGGTTTTGACTCTGGCTGAAAATGCCATCAAACATGGGATCACCCTGCTTCCAGATGGTGGGCGGGTAAGTATCGAGTCCAAATTGATTGATAAAAAACTTGTTCTGGAAGTAATTAATGACGGCACCCTTCACCTGAATGGAAACATGGGGATTGGACTCAAAAGCTTGGAAAAACGCTTAGAAGCTTTGTTTCACGATCAGGGAGATTTTGAGATTCTTCCGTTTGGAGAAAATAAGGTAAAAGCAAAAATCAGTATTGGTTAATGACGAATAAACAAGAATCCAAATGAAAAAAACAGCCTATTTGGTAGATGATGAACTTTTGGCTCTGGAAGAACTTAAGATACTTTTAAGACCCTATGACCAATTGGAGCTGGTAGGCGCCTCGGACCATGTGGATCAGGCCATCCGGGAGTGTAACGAGCTTCGTCCGGATTTGATCTTTTTAGATATCAATATGCCCGGCAAAAACGGGTTTGAGTTTTTGGAAGCTCTGGATGAAGTGAAGGAGGTGATCTTTGTTACGGCTTATGATCAATTTGCGATTAAGGCATTTGAAGTAAATGCTTTGGACTACTTGCTTAAACCTCTAAATCCCAGTAGATTAAATGATGCTATTCATCGGTTTTTGCAAAAAAGCAAAAAAGAAGAATCTGAGGTAAAAGACAGGCTGAGTGCGGATAAAAAGATTTTTATCAAAGACGGGGAGTCCTGCCATTTTGTGCCTGTTTCCAAGATTTTTCTGATGGAAAGTGTGGGGAACTATGTTCGGGTGTTTTATGATAATCAGAAACCCCTGCTGCACAAATCCCTGACCTATTTGGAGCAAAAGCTTCCAGAAGATCTGTTTTTCCGAGCCAACAGGCAATACATGTTCAATCTGGACTACGTGACGCAGATCGAGCCTTATTTCAACAGTACTTTACTCATTGTTCTGAAATCCGGGCATAAAATTGATTTGAGTCAGCGGCAAAGTGTGAAATTCCGCGAAATTACGGGCGTGTAGCGCTGGCTTAGTTCATTCCAAGGGTTTTTCCCGGAGCATCTTTGACCAAGCGGAATCCCACATTGGATGTACCCGAGTCGTAGGCTTGTCCTGTACGGGCAGAGGGACGGTAATTCACACAGTAGTTGGCTGCGCAAAGAAAAGAACCTCCTTTGATCACTCGTTCCTGAGCAAAAGGATTGTCAGGGTTGTAGCAGGGATTCATACCTTCGTCAAGTTTTGGGGCTTCTCCGGCAATTCTTGCAAGTTTCAGTGCATCGTACCAGTCGGAGGTGAGTTCCCAAACGTTGCCGATCATGTCATAGAGACCAAAGGAATTGGGAGCAAATGATTTCACCGGACTCGTACCCATAAATCCATCGCTGCCTAGATTTTCGTTAGGGAAATTTCCCTGGAAAGTATTGGCAAGGTATTGACCGGATGGAGTAAGTTCATCTCCCCAGGCAAATCGTTTTCCGTTAACTCCGCCCCGGGCTGCAAATTCCCACTCAAATTCGGTTGGTAATCTTTTGCCTGCCCACTGGGCATAGGCTTCGGCGTCTTCGAATGCAATATGCACCACGGGATGCTTTTCCAGTCCTTCGATCGAACTTCCCGGACCATAGGGATGTCTCCAATTGGCACCCGTCACCCATACCCACCAACGTGAGATGTCATTCAGAGGCACAGGATAAGGAGGAGGAGAAAATACCATGGAGCCAGGCTGAAGTTGCTCATCCGGAATTTTGGGTGTACCGGGAGGGAGTTGCTTTTTCAATTCTTCCCAGTCAATTGGCCTTTCGGCGACAGTCAGATATCCCGTTTCTTCGGTAAACTTCGCATATTCTTCATTGGTGACCTCATGGATATCCATCCAAAAACCCTCTACACGCACATTGACGGCCGGTTTTTCGGCAGGATAGGCATCGGCCTCATTGGTGCCCATAGTAAATTCCCCTCCCGGAATCCAAGCCATTCCGGATTCTTTTTGGGGAGGTTCTGCCTGGGAAAGTGGGACAGAGGAGGAAGAAGATCCCGAAGAATCCTGGGTTTCGGATTGGGAGCATGAAAAAACCAGCAAAGAAGAAACTATTGGAATTAGGAAGCGTCGATTCATCGGAAAAGGTACTTGGCAATAAAAACCGTTGACTATAATATTTGGCTAAGTTAGACTTCTGATTGAACCAAAGCGGCTTTTGCCTGTACTTTTTTGCGAAGTTTATTGAAAAATTGCTTTCTTTCCTTTTCCCCGATACCACTGATCAAGGTGGATTTTTTCATCAGATTCTCCAAGTTTTTAAACATCCCCTCATTGAATCGCTGATCGGTTGACCCTACAAAATACAGGACACTGTGGTTGAGGTAGGTGATCTTGTTTTCGCCGATTTCGGCCATGAATGTATTGTCTCCCAATACTATTTCATTCAGATACAAGCGGTATTCAGCACTTTCCTCCGAAGGGGAATGGCCGAGCATGGATTTTCTTCCTGTCTCTGCCATTTTTTCCAGATGGTCGATTACCTCGAGTAGGCATTGGTAGAGTTGGACCGTGGTTTCAGGATGGTCTATCAGCCCCATATCATGATAGACCTCTATTTGCCTTAGGGTGGTATTTAGACCTTCTTCATTCCAGATTTCGGAGGTTGGGACTTTGTTGTAAACCCGCAGGATTTTCTGCGTCAGATCTTGGTAAGGGGCGAAAAAGTTTTTCGAGGCCGAAAACTTTTCATTCTTCAAGCTCTCATTGTAGAGAATTGATTTTTTCCAGAAGAAAAACTTGAATCCTGCCAGCAGTGGATGGTAGTAATGATGAAATGGGGGCATGTCCTTTACCAAAAAATAAACATGCTTATTGCTGAAGCTATTGACTAAGTTGAGTTGGGCCAAGACATCTTCCATCCATTTACCAAATGCATTTTCATCATAGGAATTGAGCGAACCATGAAATAGAATAGCATTGGAGGTGGTACTGAAAAAGCGGTCCACGGAGATATTGAATCGGTGACAAATGATTTTCAGTTCCTCAAAATCGAGCAGTTTCTCGCCTCGGATTCTGCGATAGGCACTATCCATGCTTACTTGAAGCAACTCTGCGATTTCATCTACAAGAGATGCGTAAGGAAGAATAGATGATTTGAGTTCCTGAAAAAACCTCGCCTGCAGGGTAGTAATTGGGTTCGTCATAGCTTGGGTCTATTCAATTAAGATTTATAGGAATTTATAAAAAACACTGTAATATCGTTTTTTAAAGAATTAAAATTTGACAAATTATATTTCACTAATATATTATTTTGAATTTAAAAAAATATATTATTTCATTTAAATTAGAATATGTTGTCTTTTTTCTACAAAAAATGATCGACAAATTGAAATGGCCTATTTCAAATTGGATGATTAAAAATTTTTGAAATGACAGTGGATAGCATCACATGTATTCAATTTTGAGCATTTCCAAAGTGAATAAAAAGCATAAAACACTTCTTGAAGTCCAGTTTTAAAGAGTTTACTTCACCCGAAAAACAAGAACAAAAAAAATCGGCCCAATTAGAGGCCGATTTTCTGATTTGGGAGGTGGATTGTTCAAGTACCAGATGCTTCTCCGGCGGCATGCAACTTGCCCAATTCCTGATCGATAGTCCAGAGTCCAATGCCTTCCTCACCGATAATGTCAAAGAGCTCTAATGCCCGTCTTGACATGGTTTCTTCTTCGCGTTGCTCGGTCACATACCATTGCATAAAGCTGAAGGTCGCAAAGTCTTTTACTCCAAATGCATGATCCACGATGTTGTTAATGGATTTGGTGACCTTGATCTCATGTTCCAAAATCAATTCAAAGACCTCTCTTAAGGAATTGAAATGGTGACGAACTCCCGTGATTTCAGGTTGGATCGCATGACCACCAGCTTCATTCACATATTGGAAGATTTTCATCATGTGCATTCTTTCCTCATCGGCATGGGTGTAGAGGTATTTGGCTGCATTTTCATAACCCATCATGTGGCACCAAGAAGCCATGGAAAGGTAATAGGCAGAGGACTTGCCTTCCATTTCGATCTGCTTATTGAGCAAGGCTTCTGTATCAGGGAGCAAAGAACGCTGAAGCGTTACTATTTCTTTCTGTTTCATTTTGGTTGTATTTTATACTTAAACTTAACTATTTACTGGGGTTAATGGGTTTCCATTTGCCCAATATTATTCCAAATTTAGAACTGGTTTAAGTAAACTTATCGTGTCAGTGGTGAAGGAAACACCGGAAGGCTTTCTTCTCCATCTTCAGCTACCGACTGTACAGCAAAGAAATAATTATCCTTGCTATAGGGTAGAGTCAGGTTGGTTTCCGTGGTGAAAAACTTCTTTTCCCACATCGAAGAGGAAGTTTCCCTCATCAGGACGTAATAGCCTTTGACTTTTCCGGTTTGAGGAGCTTTCCAGAGTAAAATAGAATGATTGCTCAGGCCTCTGACGTCAATCTGTACTTCCTGAGGCAAGTAGGGCGAGTTGGCCAAGGAGGCCGCAGAGGCTAGGTTTACGGCTGAGACTTTTCTCAAATATTCAAAATCCATGAATTCAGGCAGGTCTCCATATTGAATACCGTCTTCCACCCGGACATTTTCGTGCTGATGGATGAAATTTTCATTCATTTCAGATATTCTTACCGCGGTATATCCATTTCTCATAAATGGAGTTTGGTCTCCACCTCTCAGAAACCGATCGCTTCTGTAAATCAGTTTGACTTCCATTTGGTCCACGTAGCGTTCTCCTACTTCTTTGATGTATCGGGCCAATTGTCTGGACTTGCTGTCATTGTCCGCGTTGGTGTAGCGTCGGATGGAAGCGGCTCTTTCGTCCTCTGCAAGGGGAATGGTTTCAGAAAACACCCGCATTTGGGTGTTGTTCTTGATCAAAGTGCCGGAAGACTCACTGTTACCCACAATGTCATTGTTCAATACTGCTTCGATATTCCATCCTTGCTCTTTGGCTTTGTCTGCCAAGTAGGTAGCTCCTTTTAGCCCTTGCTCTTCTCCGGTAAAAGCAACAAAAAAAATGGTGGCTGAAAATTCCTTTTTGGCCATGATTCTGGCCAATTCCATCACAAGAGCCACACCACTTCCGTCATCGTTGGCGCCGGGAGCAGCCCCATCGGCATCCATCACGTCTCTGTTTCTTGAGTCAAGATGAGCAGATACAATAAAAACCCGATTATCGTTTGGATTGGTGCCTTTTAGCGTGGCGACTACATTGGCCACGGTGGCGTCTTCTTTTATTCTTCGTCCATCACCGGGAGTGACAAAATCCTCGATTTCAGCACTCATTCTTCCTCCTGAGGACTTTGCCCACTCCTGAAACTTGGTCAAGACATAGCGTTGAGCGGCAGGCATGCCTTGCTCAGTGTCGGTGTTGAGGGTATGTCTGGAAGTGAAGGAAGTCAATCCATCGATATATTTTTTGAGAGAATCTGCAGAAACTTCTTCCACCATCTTGGCGATTTGGGGGTTTCTGATGATGGCTTGTTGGGAAAACAGATTTTGGGAAAGGAATCCCAAAAGGAGGGTGAATAAAATTTTGTGCATCGTAAGGTTGTTTTTAGCTTAGGCCTAAATTTATCCCAAAGCAGCAGATTCGCTAAACAGTTTTACATGAATACCTTCTCACTACCAAACAAAGGAGATTATCCGGTTTTTTTTGAAACCTATATTTCCAAACTCTCCCAAGAAAACTATTCTGATCTGATTCAAAAGCAGCTGATAGAACTCAAGGCTTATTTTTCAAGCAAATCGGAGGGCTGGGAAAATCAGGGGTATGATCAGGGAAAATGGTCGCCGAAAGAGGTCTTGGGTCATATCATCGATACAGAGCGGATCATGCTATTTAGGGCCTTGTGCATTGCAAGGGGTGAAAAGCAAATGCTTCCGGGATTTGATCAGGATCACTATGTAGTTGAAGGAAGATTTTCCCCAGTTTCTTTTTCCGCTTTGATTCAGGACTTTGAAATGCAAAGACAGGCTTTGCTGAGTTTCATTCCGACGCTGTCGGAGGAGGTGTTGGATTGGGTAGGCTCGGCTAATGGGAATGCGATTACTCCAAGAGCCCTTCTATGGATCATCCCCGGTCACTTGGAACATCATTTGCGAATCTTTAAAGAGAGATACTGATGGGGAATACACTGAAAATAGCGGTAATTGATGCATTCACGGATAGACCTTTTTCCGGAAATCCTGCTGCGGTTTGTCTTTTGGAAGAATTTCTTTCCAAAGAAACCATGCAATCCATCGCCATGGAAATGAATCTGAGTGAAACAGCTTTTGTTGAAAAAACGGCAGAACCGGGATATTTCAACCTTCGCTGGTTTACCCCAACTTTGGAGATCGATCTTTGCGGACATGCCACTTTGGCCTCTTCGCATTGGATGCTCCTATCCGGTTGGGCAAAAGATGGAGAGCAAATTCATTTTTCTACCAAAAGCGGTGAGCTGAGAGTCAAAAGCGAGGGAGGATTTTTGGAGATGGATTTTCCATTGATTCCCACGTTTACTGATTCTCATCCGGAATTTACCGATCAGCTTTTTGGAAAGAGGATTTTGCATGCCGCTCAGCTGCGCAAAAACTGGATTTTTGAATTGGAGGATGCCCAAGCCGTCCGGGATTTGGTTCCGGATTTTGGAAAAATAGCTGCGCATAGTGAGGAGGGATTTATCATCACGGCCGTGGGCGATCAAGACTATGATATCATAAGCCGGTTTTTTGGTCCCAATGTGGGTGTGCCGGAAGATCCGGTCACGGGTTTTGCTCATTGTGCCTTGATGGATTACTGGAATCAAAAAACAGGAAAAACCCAACTTTGGGCATTTCAGGCAAGCAAAAGAGGAGGTGAGCTGTTTTTAGAAAAACACGATGACCGGGTTTTGATCCGGGGAAATGCCGTCAAAGTCTGGGAAGGAGAACTTACTTTTTGAGCATGGAGGAGTCAACAAAGCGAAGGGTGGGAGTCCGCAAAATCATGGAGAACCTCAGTGAATATTGGCTGAATGACTTCAGTTTTGTCACGCTCTTGTTTGTTTTGGTGTTCACAATTTTTATTCTTCCTGTCCTGATTGAGTATGGTCATGTCAGTCAGCTGTTCGTCAATCTGGTGTTTGTTTTTCTGTTTTTCACAGGAATATGGTCTTCCAATAACCGGTTTTTGATTTTTTTGACCACAAGCCTGTTTTTTCTTCAGCTAGGTTTGAGAATCCTCAGATTCAGCAACCTGCCTATGGAGTTTTATCTCTGGGAACGAGTGGTGGGATTGATCAATATGGGCGTTTTCATTTTTGTCAATCTCCGACTTCTTTTCCGAAACAATGAAGTCAATCTGTATCGGGTGATAGGGGCAGTGAATGTGTATCTTCTTCTCGCGATTTTAGGTGCGTTTGGATTTGAAGTGATTCACTTGGTGATTGGGTCGTCCATTACCGGAATAACGGAAATTTCAGGGCAAAGCAAGCTTTTGGGGTTGGATGAGGACTTTTCGACCTATGTGTATTTCAGTTTGGTATCCTTGACCACGGTGGGTTTTGGTGACTATACTCCGGTCAACGTTATGTCAAAAATGCTGGCCGTGTTTCTATCTACAGTCGGAATTTTGTATCCTGCCGTAGTCATCGCCAAACTGGTCGGGTACAGCACCAACAACTAGAGCTTTCCATCTCCACTCCTGTAATTTTCCTGCTCAGAATCGAGGTAATCGTGTTAATTTCCAATGCATTTAACCTGATCAATCTATGAGAAAAATTTACTTGAGTTTGTTTTTCCTTGTTTGCGCCAGTCTGGCTTTTTCACAGACAGAACGCAAAATCGAGGTGGAATCCAAAGTTGAAACGACTGCAGAAGTCACCATCAAAGGCAAGAGAGTCCCCTACAAAGCTACTGCTGGCACCCAGCCGGTTTGGGATGCCAATGGGGACCCGATTGCCTCACTTTTCTACACATACTACGAACGTACTGATATCTCCGACAAAGCCAAAAGGCCATTGGTCATCAGTTTCAATGGAGGTCCCGGTTCTGCTTCTATTTGGATGCATCTGGCTTACACGGGCCCGGTATTGCTGAATATCGACGACGAGGGCTACCCGGTTCAGCCTTATGGGACCAGATCCAATCCTCACTCGATCCTGGATGTGGCGGATATCGTCTACGTGGATCCAGTCAATACCGGTTATAGTCGAATTGTAAAAGAAGACACCCCAAGAAGTACTTTTTTCGGAATCAATGCCGATATCCAATACTTGGCTGACTGGGTTAATACCTTCGTAACCCGTCAAAACCGCTGGGCTTCTCCCAAATACCTGATCGGAGAAAGCTACGGGACCACCCGGGTAGCTGGCTTGGTTTCACGGCTTCAGAATTCCCACTGGATGTATTTCAATGGGGTGATCCTTGTGTCACCCACCGATATGGGGATTGATAGAGGAGGCCCGGTAAAAATGGCCAATTACTGGCCGTATTACGCTGCCACTGCATGGTACCATAAGGCACTGCCTGCCGAGCTTCAGGCCAAAGACCTGGATGAAATCCTAGCTATCGTAGAGCCCATGGCTGTAAATGAGATTCTCCCAGCCATGACTAAAGGAGGCATGCTCTCTGAATCTGATCGAGAGGCTATTGCTACCAAAATGGCCTATTTTTCCGGATTGAAAAAAGAAGCCATTCTTCAGTACAATTTGATGGTACCAACCAGCTTTTTCTGGAAAGAACTGCTTCGTGAACGGGATGGAATGACCGTGGGCCGACTGGACAGCCGCTACAAAGGATTTGACCGAATGGAGGGAGGAGAACGATATGATTTCGATCCGGCGCTTACAAGCTGGAATCATGCTTTTGCTCCTGCCTTTAATCACTATGCCAAAAACGTCCTCAAATTCAACTCTGACCTGACTTACAATCTCTTTGGTCCGGTCAATCCATGGGATAGAAGCAACGAAACTACCGGCTATGACTTGGGCACGGCAATGAGACAGAATCCTTACTTGCACTTGATGGTTCAATCCGGATATTTTGACGGAGGCACAGACTACTTCAATGCCAAATACAGCACTTGGCATATCGACCCCAACGGCAAAATGAAGGATAGAATTGACTTCAAAGGCTACCGGTCAGGTCACATGATGTATCTGAGGGCCGAAGACTTGGAAAGATCCAATGAAGATATCCGACAGTTTATCCTCAAATCTTCTGTGGCTCCGGGAATGCCAGCTAAGTACGAGTAAGTAGGAACACTCTGATTTAAGAACTCCGAAACTGAAGTCAAGCGATCAGCTTGGTTTAGGTTTCGGAGTTTTTTTATAGGGTTAAAAAAGAAGCCTTGAACTCCTCAAATGTGCTGATTGGGTCTTTTTTGCCGGCCCATAGACCCAATAAACCAAAAATGTCCTTCAGGCTTTTACCTTCATTTCTGAGGTAATGAATAGACGTGGAATCAGCAGACTTGCTCAGTTTCTTCTGGTCGGGTCCCTTTAGCAGCTCATGATGGAGAAAAAGAGTCTTGGAAAATGAAGTATCTCCCAACAGTCTGGCAAGATCCATTTGAGCAAAGGTCGAAGGCAAAAGATCAATACCTCGTACTATCCCGTCTACCTCAAAATGAAGGTCATCCACCAAACTGCTGAGATGATAGGAAGGGACTCCGTCTTTTTTTCGGATCATGTAAAATGCGCTTTCCTCAGGGATCAAGCCGTTAATTTTTCGGTCCGGGTATTCATTGATTTCGATGAAATCCGAATCCAAGGTATCCACTCTCCAGGATGTTTCTTTTCTGTCCAAGGGAATCCTGCGATCCAGGCATTGTCCCAAATAATAGCCCTGAGGGCTCATTTGCTGAATTTTTTTTCGGGAGCAATCGCAGGCAAATACTTTTCCGGAGTTCCTGATTTTTTCCAGAGCTGTTTCATAAAGGTCCATTCTATGGATTTGAGACCATTCTGATTCAAACTCCCCGAGGTTTTTTGGCCCGCGGTTAATTTGTATTTCCAAAAAGTCCAAGGTATCAAAAATGTCTTGAACATACTCGGTTCGGTATCTTTCCCGATCCAAATCATCGATTCGAAGGAGAATTTCGGCCTGGTATTTTTCGGCAAATGCTTTTGTCATCAGGAAGGAAAAAACATTGCCGAGGTGCAAATATCCGCTGGGTGTAGGGGCTATCCGGGTGAGTTGGAGTTTCATGTGTTTGTAATTAGTTTTTTAAATGCCACATGCCCGCCTGTCGTCGGACAGGCAATCTTCGCTTGGGTTTTAATCATCCCTATGAGTGTTTATTAGGGTCATGCTCGATGTCATCCGCCGAAATTAAGTAGATTGTCAAGAAAAAAGGGATGCGATTCTTGACATACTTGGTTTTTTGCATGCTGGTATTTTCCTGCTCTTCTCCTGAAAGGAGGCCGACTACTGGCAAGGAGTGGATTCAACAGTCCATTACCTACCATGATCCTCTCGGAAGGTGGGCCAATTTGAGAGCTTCATTTCAGGTGCAAGACAGTTTGCCTCCGGGGAGAGACTCTCGGACTTATGTTTTTTCCTTGGACAATGGAAAATCTCATTTTTCCTATCGATTTAGGGATTTGGAATTTGAGGTATTGGCTGACTCAGTGAGAATCATCAAAGGTGAGGTGGAAAAAGAAAGAGCACTCCGACTTCGAAATTATTACTCCTATCTCTGGGGCTTGCCCATGAAACTGATGGATCCGGGAACAGCGATTGAGGATTCGGTGAGGGAAGAGACTCTATCAGGAAAAACCTACCAAGTGGTCCGTGTACCTTATGAAAAAGACATTTGGTACTTCTACCTCAATCCTGAAAACTACCGGATGGAGGCTTACAAGTTCTATCAGGATGAAGCAGCAGGCAAGGGAGAAATCATCTATCTGGAAGGTGAATATGATTTTAAGGGGATGAAAATACCTATGAATCGAACCTGGTACCGAACCGAAACCCCTGAATTTTTAGGAACAGATATGCTCAAGTCGATCCAAGGAATTGATTAAGTTTCTTTAACCGGGAATATTTTCGGAAAAAGTCTCCTCGGATTAGCTTTGTTTAGAATGAAGCGGCTTTCCTTATTATGTATTGCTTGGTTGATTTCCGGCTGGGTTCAGGGACAGGTGACCTATTCCGGAAATGTGATTGATGCCATCGACAAAAAATACATGAAAGGGGTAGAGGTCAGAGTAGGTGATAATGAGCCTGTTCTCACCAATGAGCGGGGACACTTCAGTATCCGGGCCAGTGCAGGGGACACATTGAGAATAAATTTTCCGGGCTTCGTTGCCAAACGAGTGGTTTTGGGTTTGGAAAGAATGCTTTTGATAGAGATTCAAGATCAGGCAAGGCTTCTTCCGACCTTTGAGGTTCGGTCCGAGCTTTTTCGCTATCGCTTCAAAGACGGGCGTTTGGTTTTGGTGAAAGATGAACATGAGGGAGAAAAGCCGCTGAGCAGACAAGCTACCACCGCTTCGGACAAATCTTCACTTTATCCCAATTTTTCAATTTATGGGCCTATCAGCTACTTCACCCGCAGAAATAGACAACTGAGGAAATACGAAGAACAGCTGGATATTGAGCGCAGAAGGGCAGGATATTTGGCTGTCATCGATTCGGATTCCATTCGGAGCAGCCTGATGGAAAAATACCAATTGGATCGGAAATCATGGGATGAAATGATCATCCGTTTCAATGAGTTTCACCGGGCACATCAGTTTTTGGATTGGTCCAGTCAACGGGTATTGGCGCAGCTTTCGGAATTTATCCGGTTGGAAGGCTACTTAGAAGATTAATTTTTGCGCTTAAAGGACCAAGTCACATAAAACTTGGCAACGATTTCATCTGAAGTATTTTTTCCAGTGGAGATCATGGTCAATTGGGCCGTATCACCAGGATTCAGGCTTTCGATGAGCTCAAACAGTTCAGCACCCTGCTCGCAGGAAAAGGAGATTTTGGTATTCGCTTTTTTGAAATATTCGGCACGAAAGTCCACCACGAGCATGCTGAAACTGCCTCTGCCCGCCAAGGCCAACTGACAAAGGGCTCCGGTACTCAACTCGGCTGCACCGGCCAGTGCAGCGAAATAGATGGACTTGAAAGGATTCTGCGTACTCCATCGGAAGGGAATCGAAACCCGACATTGCTCCCGATCTAAAGAGAGCATCTTAAATCCCCAAAAAACAGCCGAAGGAAGCTTAGCAAGCATAGCCATCCGAAATACTGCCGGGTTGAGCATTTTTTTTCTGTAATCTTCGGCAGCTGGTGTTAGAGCACTGGTATTTATTTGGGTTTCCATCTTTATTCTTTTTTGAAAAATAGGAAATTAGAGGGAAATGTGGTCTTTCAGACCTGTTTTTGTACTGATGTTGAACGACATTTGGTATTTTTAATTCCTATCCTAATTCACAAAGGAGTCTACACCATTTTTTTTGAAAAAATTGTAGCCTAAAATTTTGAGAAAATCTTTCAGGAAATCATTTCTTTAGGAAAATAGATCGGTGCTCTTTTGCCATTTTGAGTCAGAAAAAAAGTTTTCCATTATGGTTTGGTACCCGATTTGAACTGAAAATAAAAAAGCAAATGAATCTATGAAAAAGACAATAGCAATTCTGACCCTTGGCTTGATGGTTTATGCCTGTGCAAAAGTTCCACTAACCGGCCGAATGCAGCTTGCAGCTGTATCGAATGAAGAAATCATGCCCTTGGTGAATGAAGAATATGCCAAAATCAAAAGGGAATCCAAGGTGGTGACTCAAACCTCCCAGGGTCAGCAAGTGGTCAATGTGGGCAAACGCATTTCGAAGGCCGTGGAGGATTTCTTACTTCAGGAGGGGTATCAGGATTTGGTGGCTACTTTTGCTTGGGAATTCAACTTATTGGAAAGTGAGCAGGTGAATGCTTGGTGTATGCCCGGAGGAAAAGTGGCCTTTTACACCGGTATCATGCCGATTTGCCAAGATGAGACTGGAATTGCTGTGGTCATGGGACATGAAGTCGCTCATGCCGTAGCTTCTCACTCCAGAGAGCGAATGTCCAATGGGATGCTTGCCAACTTGGGAATATCCGCCATTTCCGTGGCTATGGGACAAAATCCAACTTTGACAGAGCAGATCTTTTTGCAGTCGATTGGGGTAACCTCTCAATTGGGAATGCTGAAATTTTCCAGAAAACACGAGTTAGAGGCAGATGAACTGGGATTGATTTTTATGGCTATGGCTGGGTATGACCCAAGACAGGCCCCTGTATTTTGGGAAAGAATGGCCAAAGTAGGGGGAGAGGCACCTCCGGAATTCCTTTCCACTCACCCGGGCCCTGACCGAAGAATTGAGCGGCTGAATGCCAATATGGCGAAGGCGCTGGAGTACTACAATAAGTAGTGGGTCAGTGGTCAATAGGCAGTAGGCAGTAGGCAGTTCTCAGATCTTGAAGCTCAAAGTCAGAAGTCTTAAGTCAGAAAGCTGAAATTAAGAATTTTAATCTGTGGGAATCTGTGATATCTCTGAGACTGTTTTTATTTCAGAAGGTTGAAATCTTTAGTCAAAATGCTGAAATCTGAAGTTTGGATTTAACTTTTAACCCTTAACCTACTGTGATTCGAACTGAAAACTGGCTAGTTTTTCTTGTTTGCTGCCCACTCCTAACTGCCTACTGCCCGCTGCCTACTGAAACTCACATTCCTCCAAAACCCCTTAGCTTGATCTGAGTCAGCTTGCGTTTGGTATCCAAGGGGAAGTCACCTTTCATCATCCAGTCGTAGTAGGAGGGTTCTTCTTTAAGAGCTTGTTCTACTGTTTTGCCCTTGTGCTTACCAAAATTGAAGATTTCCTGACCTTGGGAATTGAAGACAAATCGACCTGCTAAGTCCACCATCTTTTCATTGACCATTTCGTGGATTTTCTTCATGTCATTCTGAAAAATCCCCACCCGGTTCCCCTGTAGGTCTTCAATTTCTTCTCCTTGGTAGCGCTCAATTTGGGCCTGAAAAACATCCAAGGTGGCCAAAGTATCCGCTTCTGCACTGTGGGCATTTTCCAAGGTTCGGTTGCAGTAGAATTTATAAGCCGCGGTGAGATTTCTTTTTTCCATCAGGAAAAAGATCTTTTGGGCATCGAGGAGATTCCTGTTTTCCAGATCAAAATCAATCCCTGACCTTAAGAACTCCTCCACCAACAGAGGAATATCGTATTTCAGCACATTGAATCCACCCAAATCGGCCTTTCCAATGAACTGATGGATATCTTTCGCTATGTCTTTAAAGAAGGGTTCGTTTTTCACGTCCTTATCATAAATTCCATGAATCAGGGAAGCTTCCAAAGGAATCGGAATGCCGGGATTTACTTTTCGGGTGTAGATTTCCCTTCCTTCATCCGGAAAAAGCTTGACGATGGAGATTTCTACAATCCGGTCAGTTCCTACATTGGTTCCGGTGGCTTCTAGGTCAAAAAATGCAATGGGGTTTCTCAGGTTCAGTTTCATTTTACTTGAATTTGGCTTTCAAAGGAGCTAGGTCCAGGTTGTCATAATTTCCCGAACTCATCAAAAGCAGATTGGTATTTTGGTAATTCAGACCCAAAAGGTAGTCTTTTAATGCCTGACTTTCGGTAAAAACTTGAAGATCGGCTCTCATAAATCCCTCCCGAAGTGTTTTTTCATCCATCAGTTCCAGCTTTTTCAAAGCGACTGCATGCGGATTCAAATAGACGATCGCGACATCTGCCTCTGCCATAGAGTGGGCATAATTGGGCAAAAAGGCCTTGTTGAGGGATGAAAAAGTGTGGAGTTCCTGCACCGCTATCAATCTTCTGTCTGGAAATTGATTTTTGACCGCATTTACTGTGGCTTTCAATTTGGAAGGGGCGTGGGCGAAATCCCTAAAGAGAATTCCCGAATCATTCTTGGCCAGAATTTCCTGCCTTTTTGCAGCACCTTTGAATGTCCGAATCGACGCATAAAACTGCGCTGCTGGGACGCCTAAATCTTCACAGATGTAAAGTGCACCCTGTAAGTTTTGAAGATTATGCTCCCCAAAAATCTCCAATTCAACCAGCCCCTGTTTTGTTTTCAGGTGGGTTTTTCCATTGGAAATTTGAGCAGGATGGGCTTGGTAGGGGATTTTTTGACCTTGAGTTAATGCCTTCTCAGCCGCTTCCTTGACCAAAAGATCCGAAGCGCAGTAGATCAATTTCCCTGACTTCGGAGTCTGTTCCATCAGTCTGGAGAATTGGGCTTTGTATTCTTCAAAATCAGGAAAAACATTGAAATGATCCCAGGCAATTCCGCTGACTAAAACCACTTCATGGTGATAGTGGAAAAATTTGGGAGTACGGTCAATTGGAGAAGTGAGGTATTCATCCCCTTCGATCACGATCACAGGAGCATCCGAAAGCCTTACCATCAGATCAAACCCTTCGATCTGAGCGCCGACTAAGTAATCAAAATCCACTCCCTGATCTTTCAAGACGTGGAGAATCATGGAGGTTATGGTCGTCTTTCCATGAGATCCTGCGATGACCACCCGCTTTTTGCTTTGGCTTTGATTGAAGATGAATTCCGGAAAGGAATAGATAGGAATCCCCAATTCCTGCGCACGAATGAGCTCCGGATTGTCTATTCGGGCATGCATCCCCAAAATGACCCCATCCAATCCCGAATGGATCTTTTCCGGAAACCAACCCAACTCAGCGGGTAGTATACCTGCCAACCTAAGCCTAGTTCGGGAAGGCTCATAGATTTCATCATCGCTGCCGGTGATGGAGTCGCCTTTTTGAACTAAAGCCAGGGCCAGATTGTGCATTACCGCACCTCCAATGGCGATGAAATGGTAGTGTTTCATAGTTGGGGAAAATGAGTTCAGATTTGGAATCCAAACTTAAAAAACTCCCGACCCGATTAAAACCTAATTTTTCAAGGAATGGATTTTTTGTGAGCTTGGGTTTTGTCTATTTTCGCCCCTATTCTTTCCTGACATGCTCGACGATAAATTTGCCTATCTAACCCTCTCTTTGCTCTACCTTTTGGCATGGTTGGTTATTTTCGTCAAAAGTCCCTGGAAAAAAGGGATGATCAAGGTGGGAATAGTGGGGGGCATTATGGGTATCCTGGCGGAGGTTTGGTATTTTCATGACTATTGGCGACCTCCGATGATTTGGAAGACGGGCTGGCCGGGGATCGAGGATTTTATTATCGGGTTTGCTATGTTTGGAGTGGGAGGCTATATCCATTCTGCATTTACCCAAAGGGAGATAGATTTTGAGCGGCAGACCGGTGCTAAGAATCGGGATTTATTTATCCTTTGGGTGATTGGTTGCGCCAGTTTGACCTTTTTTAGTCTGGTTTTAAAGATCCATTCGGGCTATGTTACTTTTCTGACTTTTATGGGATTGACTATCTATATTTGGATTCAGCGACCGGATTTGATCGGGCTTTCTTTGGTATCAGGTTTTGCGACCTTGGCGATTGTGATTGTGATCTATTACATCACCTTTGGGGTCCTGTTTCCTCACTTTTGGGATACTTATGGGATGCTGAATGACGAACCTATATTAGGCTTCAAAATTCTGGAAATCCCCGTTTCCGAGATGCTTTGGCACTTTGCCTGGGCCGTACTTTGTTCGATGTTTAGAGGATATAGAAACGGAGTGTATTATAAAAATTCCATCACCACCAAGGCTTGATTTTTGCTTTCACCTGTTGATAAGTTTTGGAAAAGTTGTTCAAAACTCCTGCACATTTGCTGATACATTTGTTTTATGACCGAGAATACCAACCAACCTAGAATTTCCCGTAAGAAGCCTGCTTACGAAAACCCAACCAATTTTTTGGGTAAAGTGCCCCCTCAGGCAGTAGACTTAGAAGAAGCTGTTTTGGGAGCTCTCATGCTTGAAAAAGATGCTCTGACCAATGTCATTGACATCTTGAAAGTGGAGAGTTTCTACAAGGAATCCCACAAGGTCATTTTTCAGGCAATTCTGGATTTGTTTACCGAAAGTCAACCCATAGACATGCTGACTGTCACTTCCCAACTCCGTAAAAACGGGGCTCTAGAGGTAGCAGGAGGAGCCTTTTACATCGCAGAACTTACCTCACGGGTGGCTTCAGCTTCCAATATTGAATACCATGCACGGATCATCACCGAGCAGGCCATCAAAAGGGATTTGATCCGGATTTCCTCGGAAGTGCAAAAGGATGCCTTCGAGGATACCACTGATGTTTTCGAACTGCTGGACAAGATGGAGCAGTCACTTTTTGAGATTTCCGAAAAAAATATCCGGAAGAATTACTCCGATATGCGCTCCATCATGCGTGACGCGATAGCGGAATTGGAGGAGCGGAAAAATCAAAAAGACGGCCTCACGGGAGTTCCCTCGGGATTTACGGCCTTGGACCGGGTTACCTCAGGCTGGCAAAAGTCCGATTTGGTCATCATTGCAGCCCGACCTGCCATGGGTAAAACGGCCTTCGTTCTTTCGGTGCTTCGAAATGCAGCCGTGGACCATACTCGTCCGGTAGCTATCTTTTCTCTGGAAATGTCCGCCGTTCAGTTGGTCAACCGTTTGATTTCCTCAGAAGCCGAACTGGATTCGGAGAAGATCAAAAAAGGCTCTCTAGCCGATCATGAATGGGCACAATTAGTTCACAAGACGGCAAAGCTTTCCAAAGCCCCCCTATTTGTGGATGATACCCCAGCTCTGTCCATTCTTGAGTTGCGTGCCAAAGCCAGAAAGCTCAAAGCCCAACATGACATTCAGATGATTGTGATTGATTATTTGCAGCTGATGTCAGGGGATTCGAAAAGCGGTGGACCGGGTGGAAACAGAGAGCAGGAAATCGCAAGTATCTCCAGGGCATTGAAAAAAATAGCCAAAGAATTGAGTATTCCTGTTATCGCACTTTCCCAGCTTTCCCGTGCGGTAGAGACTCGGGGAGGAGATAAGCGTCCTCAGCTATCCGACCTTCGGGAATCCGGTGCCATAGAGCAAGATGCCGATATGGTGATGTTCCTCTACCGTCCGGAATATTACGGAATCACCCAAGATGAAGACAACAATTCAACAGCTGGTGTTGGTGAGGTCATCATTGCCAAGCATAGAAACGGTTCCTTGGATACCGTTAAGCTTCGATTTATCGGACGCTATACCAAATTCACCGATTTGGATTTTGGGGCTTCATTTCAGCCCAATCAACCTGTAGAAGTATCCTACCAAAAATTCACTTCAGGTGCGTCTGGAGTTCAGAATTTCGATACAGGCAATACCTTAAAGCTACCCAGCAAAGCAAATGACGATTTACTTCATGGAGATGGAGGCTCTATAGATTTTTAACTCATGAAGGCTGTAGTTCTTAATCAGGATACTCAGGAAAAAATCCAAGTCCTTGATCTCCCCAAACCTTCGGTAACCGAAGGAGAAGCTCTAGTACGGATCCATGGAGCCGCACTCAATCATCGGGACGAATGGAGTCGAAAGGGTCTTTATCCCAATCTCAAAAATGGAATCATTTTGGGTTCCGATGGTGCAGGGGTAGTGGAAGCAGTCGGGTCTGACCGGGATTCAAAATGGCTCAATCAGGCTGTAATCATCAATCCGGCACTTTTCTGGGGAGAAGATCAAAAAGCCCAAGGCAGAAAGTTTGAGATCTTAGGGATGCCGCGAAACGGGACTTTTGCGGAATATGTCGTAGTGCCTGTAGATCGATTGGTTCCCAAACCAAGCCATCTTTCTTGGGAAGAGGCTGCAGCACTCCCTTTAGCAGGACTTACGGCTTATCGAGCATTGGTTTACCAAGGCCAAGTAAAAGAAGGAGAGCAAGTCCTGATCACAGGAATCGGTGGGGGAGTAGCTCAGTTTGCTGCTCAATTTGCCCACGCGCTGGGAGCCCGGGTTTTTGTATCAAGCAGCCAATCCGAAAAGCTTCAAAAGGCTAAGGAATTGGGTTATCGGGGAGGATTTAATTATCGGGAAAAGGATTGGGTTTCACAGGCTCTTGAGCTCACCGGAGGCTTTGATCTGATCATTGATGGAGCTGCGGGTGAGGGGATAAATGATCTGATTCAGGCTTGCAAACCGGGGGCAAGAATCGTGTTTTATGGAGCCACAGCTGGAAATCCGAGTAAATTGGAAGCCAGACGAATTTTCTGGAACCAACTGAAAATCATGGGATCTACCATGGGTTCGGACGAGGATTTTAGATCCATGATTGACTTGGTAGAGTCGCATCAGCTTCACCCTACAGTGGATCAGGTTTTTCCACTGAGTCAAGCCTTGGATGCTTTTGATCGCATGAAAGCCGGAAAGCAGCTCGGGAAGATTATCCTAAAGCCCTGAATCTAATCTTCAGTTTCGAAAAGAAAGTTTTGATAGGCATTGTTCAGCTCTTGCTGAGCCTTCAGGTTGTTTTGGGATTTTGCAAGGCTTATTCCTTTTTCAAAAAAGTCTTTCGCAGAGTTTAAATCTCCATTTTCCCAAAAAAAATGCGCTCCAGGAAAATACATGGGAAGGTAATCTTCGTAGTTAGTGAGAAGAAACATCAATAGGTCTTGAGTCTCCTTGGGATCAATTTGCTGAAGCTCCAAGGCCAAAGCATAATAGTTGAAAGGGTTTTCTGGTTCTTCAAGAATAAAATTTCTCAGCGCTTCAATCCGGGCCAAATTGCTCATGAATTGTTTTTTTAATTAGCCTTTGCCTGTTATTTTCACGCAAAATAAATCTAAAATAATCTAACTCTAAACCAATGAAGATTCTTGTTTGTATCACCCACGTACCGGATACGACTTCCAAGATTCAGTTTACTGCCGACAATACCAAGTTTGATACCACAGGAGTGCAATTCATCATCGGCCCTTACGATGACTACGCACTGGCAAGAGCTGTGGAACTTCGGGATCAAACAGGAGGCAAGCTCACCGTCCTCAATGTCGGGGAAGCTGAATCCGATCCTACATTAAGAAAAGCCCTAGCCATCGGTGCAGATGATGCTATTCGGGTAAATTCTTTCCCAAAAGACTCTTATTTCGTAGCGCAGCAAATCGCTCATTATGCCAAAGAAGGTGGCTATGACCTGATTTTGATGGGAAGAGAGTCTATTGATTTCAATGGTGGAATGGTCCATGGAATGGTGGGAGAGCTATTGAATATGCCTTCTTTTTCTCCGGTGATGAAGTTGGATGTCGAAGGAAATACCGTAAAAATGGCCCGTGAGATCGAAGGAGGAAAGGAGTATTTGGAAGCTCCGCTTCCACTTATTGCAGGCTGTCAGGAACCTATCGCAGAGTGGAAAATTCCAAACATGCGAGGAATCATGTCTGCCCGAACCAAGCCTTTGAATGTAGTGGAACCGGTATCTCAGGATACGCAGGCTGAAGCCAAAAAGTACGAATTGCCGCCGGCAAAAGGTTCTGTCAAATTGGTAGATAAAGACCAGGTTGGAGAATTGGTGAAATTGCTGAAAAACGAGGCAAAAGTACTTTAATTTAATTTATTCAAATTATTCTAAATCAAGATATTATGTCAATTGTAGTATATATCGAGCACGCAGAGGGGAAAGTAAAGAAAACCAGTTTGGAGGCAGTGTCATTTGCGAATGCTTTGGCATCCCAAACCGGAGAAGGGGATGTGGTAGCCGTAGCTTTGGGAACTATTGCATCTGAGGAACTGACTGCTGTAGGAAAAGCAGGAGCGGCTAAAGTACTTCATGCAGGAGACGACCGACTCACCGCTGGAGTGATTCAAGCCCATGCTTCTGCTGTGGCACAAGCTTTTCAATCTGTGGGGGCAAAAACTTTGGTGTTGGCCAAATCCTCTCTCGGGGATGCTGTGGCAGCCCGCTTGGCAGTCAAACTTGGTGCAGGATTGGTTTCCAACGTTGTGGAATTGCCTCAGACCTCTGGTGGATACACGGTAAAAAGAAGCATTTACACAGGAAAGGCTTTTGCACAGACTGAGGTGACAACTGAGAATAAAATCCTTGCTATCAAAAAGAATGCTATAGACCTCAAAACCGACGGGGCGGATGCAACTGTAGAAACTTTTGCAGTGGATATTCCCGAATCTGATTTTGCCTCTAAAATCACCTCTACAGATCGTGCTACCGGTGAAGTTCTTTTGCCGGAGGCGGATATTGTAGTATCCGGAGGTCGAGGGATGAAAGGACCTGAAAACTGGGGAATGATCGAAGATTTGGCCAAAACATTGGGTGCGGCCACAGGTTGTTCCAAGCCCGTTTCTGACATTGGATGGAGACCTCATCACGAGCACGTAGGGCAAACCGGTGTAAAAGTTGCCCCAAGTTTATATGTTGCTGTAGGAATTTCAGGAGCGATTCAACATCTTGCGGGGGTTAACTCTTCGAAGTGCATCGTGGTAATCAATAAAGATCCTGAAGCGCCATTTTTTAAAGCAGCCGATTATGGAATTGTGGGAGATGCTTTTGAAGTGGTACCAAAACTGACCGAAGCACTTAAAGCCGAACTTTAATTTTTGTGGAAAAACACATAGAACTGGAGATTCTCGGACTTTCGTCCAATCATTCCCAATCGGGGTCATTTACCTTGGTTATGGGGGAAGTCGATGGCAATAGAAGATTGCCTATCGTGATAGGAATGTTTGAAGCTCAGGCCATTGCCATTGAGATTGAAAAGATCATTCCCAATCGTCCCATGACCCATGACCTATTCAAATCCTTTGCAGAAAGCTTTCATTTTCACATCGATAGAATCTTGGTCTCAGATATGAAAGAAGGGGTTTTCTACGCTAAAATCATCTGCAAAAGTGAATTGACGGTGGTGGAGATTGACAGCCGTCCTTCAGATGCCATTGCGATTGCGGTTCGATTCAATGCTCCGATTTTCTGTGCTGAAAAAGTAATGGCTGAAGCTGCTATTGAATTTACTGAAGAAGATCGAAAGATTGCTGAAAAGGAAGAGGCTAAAGCTCCGGCCCAAAAAGTGACCACTCAAAAAGAAAGTTCCCTCAAAGATTTTAGCTTGGACAAGTTGAATCAGATGCTGGAAAAGGCAATCAACAATGAGGATTATGAAAAAGCAGCCCGAATAAGGGATGAAATCAACAAAAGAAACTAAAAACGGAAAGTCCTGAGAAATCAGGACTTTTTTTTGGTTTGGCTTTCGCCTATTTTTAGCCCTTCGATTCAAAAAATACCTGATGGATTATTTAAGAGGGGCCTTTGGCTTAGCTATAATTATTTTCCTTGCCTTTATTTTTTCAAACAATCGCAGAAAAATAGACTGGAGGCTAGTCATCATTGGAATTTCCCTTCAATTGGTTTTTGGTTTTTTGATCACCAAAGTGGAGTTTGTCAAGGACGGATTCCAACTGTTATCTGAGGGATTTGTTAAGTTTTTGAGCTTCAGTGAAGCAGGTGCAAGATTTATCTTCGGTGATCTGGCTGGTGATAGTTTTGGGTTCATTTTTGCCTTCAAAGTTCTCCCTACCATTATCTTCTTCTCTACCGTTTCTTCGGGGCTTTACTATTTGGGCATTTTGCAAAAAATCGTCTACGGCATCGCTTGGGTGATGGCAAGAACGATGCGGCTTTCTGGTCCTGAGTCACTTTCAGCAGCAGGAAATATCTTTCTTGGTCAGACAGAAGCCCCTCTTTTGGTGCGTCCCTTTATCCCTCAGATGAGTAAATCCGAGCTGATGTGTCTGATGACCGGGGGGATGGCTACCATTGCCGGGGGTGTTTTGGCAGGGTATGTTGCTTTTTTGGGAGGAGATAGCCTGGAAGAGCAAAGTAAGTTTGCCGCGTATCTGCTTGGAGCATCCATTATGAATGCGCCGGCAGCGATTGTTTTGTCCAAAATCTTCATTCCGGAGACAGAAAAGGAAATCAAGCAAGACAAACTGGAAGTCAATGCTGAAGCAATGGGAGTTAATCTGATCGACGCCATGTCGATCGGAGCAGCGGAAGGCTTGAAGTTGGCTTTGAATGTAGGGGGGATGCTTTTGGCCTTTATTGCGGTCATTGCCGCCATCAATTATGGTCTAAGCGGATTGATCGGTGAATATACCGGGCTGAATGCATGGGTAGCAAGCACTACCGGAGGTCAGTTTACGGGCTTTTCTCTGGAATATATCTTTGGTCAGATTTTCAGAGGATTCGCTTTTGCCATCGGGGTAGAATGGACAGATACCTTGCAAGTGGGCAGTTTGCTGGGACAAAAAACCGTGATTAATGAATTTGTAGCTTATCTGAGCCTTTCGGAAATGAAAGCTGCAGAAAGCCTCAGCCCAAAATCGATCGTAATTGCCACCTATGCCCTTTGCGGCTTTTCCAACTTCAGCTCCATTGCCATCCAATTGGGTGGGATTTCCATCATCGCACCCAATCAGCAGGGGAATCTGAGTCGCCTTGGCTTAAAATCACTGATGGCTGCTTCTTTGGCTTGTCTGATGACCGCTACGATAGCTGGGATGCTTTTTTAAAAGTATCAAGTATCAAGTATCAAGTACTTGAATTTTGGGAGAAAAATAATTGACTTAGCATAAAAAAGCTCGACTTTAAAATCGAGCTTTTATTATGAATAAGGAGAATTAGGTCTTGATACTTGATACAAAAATCTAGATACTAACCCTTAATTTCCATACAGCTTTTTACCAGCCTCTTCATACTTATCACCTTCTACCCATTGTGGCTGCTGATCCCAATTGGCGATTCTTTGAGCAGAGAGGATATAGGCTTTCCAGTAGATCTGCGCATAGTCCAAATCAAAACTAGCTACCTCATCTCCAGGCTTATGGTAATACTTGTTGATTTGATCATCGAAAGAGGTAAATCCCAAGGAAAAAGTAGGTGCTGGAATTCCCTTTCTGGCAAAGTTCACGTTGTCCGAACGGTCATATAATCCCTGCTCGGGAGCAGCATCGGCAATGGCTTTTACTCCAAACTCAGCCACAGCCTCTTCGATAAGAAAATCAGCCGTGGTTCTACCCAACCCGATTACGGTGATCACAGAGGTGTCGTTATATCCTCCATTGTCAATATTGAGGTTATACACGATTTGATTCAAAGGAATCAGGGGATTATTGGCAAAATAAGCACTTCCTAAAAGGCCTTTCTCCTCGGCAGTCCAAAGTGCGATAATAAGTGATCTTTTAGGTGGATTTTTTGCAAAATACTTGGCTGCATTCATTACCGCTACCGTTCCCACAGCATTGTCCCGAGCGCCGTTGTAGATCGAATCGCCTTCTGCATCCGGAGTACCTACGCCCACATGGTCATAATGAGCCGAAAGAAGTACGTATTCATTTTTCAAAACCGGGTCTGTTCCTTCGATCCAAGCCAATACATTTTTACCTTCCACAGACTTATTTACTTTCCCTTCTACTTGTGCAGTGGTGGTTTGAAGCGCATCACCGGTCAGCGTATTTTTGGCATCTTCCACCCAAATATAGGGCAGTTCACTTGCGGCACCCTGATCCAAAGTCATTTGGGGCCGGTTAAGAAAGTTGGAAAGCAGCTGCCAGGGTATAGAAGGAATATTAAATCGCTCGATCAGTGCTATCGCTCCAGCCTCTTGGGCTCTCTTGGTTTTTTCACTTCCTAAAGCGAATAAATCGGCTGGATTCATGCGGTTGGGAGCTCCTACATTGGCAATGGCAATTTTCCCAGTGAGATCTTTTCCCTCAAAATCCTCCTCAAGACCAAAACCAACCTCTACCAATTCATAAGATCCAGAGAATGATTTTCCATCCAATACCAGCATGTTTTGACCTTGGGTGAAGGTTTTGTCCCCAATCTGGATTGATCCGGACTGAGGAGGGGATGACATTCGGAAAGGGATATTCTGATAGAATCCTTCAGCTCCCGGCAAAGGCTTGACCTTGTAGCTTTCCAACTGATTGGCGATATAGGTGTAAGCCAAGGCCATTTCCGGTCTTGCGGGATCTCTGCCCATCAATTCATCCGAGGCGAGATAAGAAAAATCTTCGATTGCCTCTTTGGCCTTAAATTTTTTTTCAATGTCTGCCTTTTGGGCCAATGAAATGGTGCCCAAAGTGAAGACAAAACCTAGGGTAATTAAGGGTTTTAGCATATTCTGATAGTTAAACGTCGGACGAATCTAATTAAAATCCAGGCTTTATTTGGAGGCAAATAAAATTTCATTTGGATTCCAGTCCAAAATCTTCATGATTGTTCGGAAATGTACAGGAGGTGAGCAGGCTATATCGATTTTCCTTGCTGAAATCGGGTGGCTAAAGCTTAACTTTTCTGCATGAAGCAAGAGGTTTTGCAATCCAAATTGCCTTTCGAAAAAGATGTTTTGTTTATTGTCTCCGTGTTTTTTGTCTCCGATAATGTAATGGCGGATATGGGCCAAGTGTCGCCTGATTTGATGCGTTCGACCAGTCAACAATTCTACTTCCAAAAGGCTGTATCGGCTGGTAGGATATCGACCGGTGGAGTTGAATGGGATTTCAGCCTCCGCTATGATCTTGTATTTGGTTTGGGCCTCCTGAAGTTTTTTGGACCGTTCACTTTCCAATGGATGGTCGATCAATCCCTCGTTTTCTTTGGGAATTCCCCTGACAATAGTCAAATAGGTCTTCTGAACCTCTCTTTCCATGAATTTGGCTTTGAGCTGAGGTAGGATTTCTTCATTTTTTGCAAAAAGTAATACTCCACTTGTCGCTCGATCCAATCGATGGACCGGGGCAACCCAAGAACCGATCTGATCCCGAAGCTGAATCAATGCGTTCTCTTCCTCACCAAATGCCTGACGGGTGCGGTGAACCAGCAATCCTGCAGGTTTGTCAATGATTACCAGATTTTCGTCTTCAAAGAGAATATTAAGCATTAGGTTCTAGCCACGATGGTGCAAAGAGAGAAAAGAAGAAGCAAAAACTATTTCCCACAGATATTCGCAGATACAAAACACAGATCTTACAGATTTCAATATCCGTGAAAACCAGTGATTATTTCTGTGCGAACCTGTGGGAAAATATTCAAAAGATGGTCCCTGAACCGATACACTCTTCTCCCTGATACCAAGCCACAAATTGCCCGGAGGCAATTCCCTTTTGTGCGTTTTCAAAGATCACATACAATCCATTTTCCTTCCTCACCAAAGTCGCCTTGCTGAGGGCCTGACGGTAGCGGATTCGAGCTTCGTATCCTGCAGATTCACCCGGATTTAGGGCCAAATCTTCCCTGATCCAATGGATTTGGTCGGTTTGGACAAAAAGTCCAAAGCGATTCAGTCCGGGATGGTCTTCGCCCAATCCGGTATATATGACATTTTGTTGCGTATTGGTTTCGATGACGAATAAAGGCTTACCCGTTCCGCCCACTTGAAGTCCTTTTCGCTGACCCACTGTGAAATAATGTGCGCCATTGTGCTCTCCCAATACTTTTCCTTGCTCTGGCTGGTAGTGGATCGGCAGGCAAATTGAATCCAGTGTTTCCTGATCCCAATCGGGTGGTTCCATCCCTGCTGGAACTTTTGCCTGATCATATACCGGAAGATTTTCAGGGATTTGAATGATTTTGCCCTTTTTGGGCTTGAGTTGCTGCTGAAGAAATTCAGGAAGTCGTACTTTTCCTATAAAGCAAAGGCCTTGAGAATCCTTCTTTTCGGCAGTGATCAAATCAGCCTCCTTGGCGATTTCCCTTACTTGTGGCTTGTGCAAATGACCGATGGGAAATAGTGCTTTGGCCAATTGCTCCTGGGATAATTGGCAGAGAAAATAGCTTTGGTCTTTGTTGGGATCTGCTCCTGCTATTAATTGATAAACGGGTTTTCCATTGACTTCAATTTCCCGTTTTTGGCAATAATGGCCTGTAGCTACAAAGTCTGCTTTGAGCTTTTGGGCTGCTTTTAAGAAGATATCAAACTTGATTTCCCGGTTGCAGAGAATATCAGGATTGGGAGTACGCCCGGCCTCATATTCCGAAAACATGTAATCCACAATCCGCTCTCGATATTCTTCGCTGAGATCAATGGCTTGGAAAGGGATTCCGAGTTTCTCGGCTACCAACATGGCATCTGTGGAGTCCTCCATCCATGGGCATTCGTTGGAGATGGTGACGGATTCATCGTGCCAGTTTTTCATAAACATGCCGATGACCTCATAGCCTTGATCGATCAGGATTTTGGCAGCTACACTGCTGTCTACACCGCCGGAAAGTCCGACGACTACTCTAGGTTTTGTTTTCATAGGTAATAATTAATGGATTCAAGGTCCATTAGGTTACGGGAAAGAAACGATTCCCAAGGTGGGAAAAGTTCGTAAAGGTAGTTTAAAACAGTTGGAAGGTTGCAAAGTGGAATAGTTGTAAAGTTGTTGGTTAACTTTGCCACCTTTCTACCTTACAACTTTTGAACCTCATGAACTCCCTCGACCAACGAATCAAAAACGGCTCATTCTTACCAGAATTGCAGTTTCAGACTGCGAGAAGCAGTGGACCGGGTGGGCAAAATGTAAACAAGGTCGAAACGAAGGTTCAGCTCAAGTTTGATGTAAATAATTCCCTGGTTCTGAGTGAGGAAGAAAAATTGACTTTGTTTCAAAAAGCATCGACTAAGATTGATCAGGAAGGCTTTCTGAACCTTTCCTCCCAAGAAAAACGATCCCAGATCCAAAACAAGGAATTGGTAATCCGCAAGTTTTATGATTTGCTGAAGACTGCTTTTCACAAAAAGAAAATCAGAAAAGCCACCAAGCCCAGCAAAGGAGCAATTGAAGATCGGCTAAAAGCAAAAAAAGCCCAAGCGGATAAAAAGGCCAATCGAGGCTGGAAATGGTGATTAATTGCAGTTGGGTTTATTCTGGGAATCGTTGGTTCTGAAGTACCGATCTCCGTTAAGAAAGAGCTTTTCATCCTTGTATTCCAGCCGATAATCTCCGTAATCTCCATTGTAGTATGTGAGTCTGAGCAGGGGAGTCCCATCGTTTCCGATCAATATTTCCCAGGTTCCATCCCCCTTTTGACTGCTTCCCGAATGGCCTAGCCCATCCATCGAAAAGCTGCTTGAACCTGAGTAGTTGAAATATCCTTGAGGGCAAAGGTCGATTACCCTTCTGAGTGAATACCCGCCGGATATCCCTCCATCCGAATAACTCGGAGAATTGTAGGATTCCAGATAAGTCAATCTCATTCCTGACAGCCAGGTTTTCCATTCGGTCAATTCCTCCGAGTAATCTACTTGGGCAAATTGAAAAGAATCGGCTAATTCTTTCCCGGCATTTTTCAGGGATTCCGAGAACTGCTGAGGCTGTGCTGCAACCAAAATGGTTACTCCCAGGCCTCCGGTGGGGTTTTCCAGTGCGATAATGTAGGTTTTGGCGGGATTACCCTCAAGCGTCCCTTGATAATTGCCGGCGATGGTATGCTGTCCGATGTTTTCCAGATTTCCGACTAACTGTAAAGAAGTCCCCTGACCATCATTGATTCCCTGACTGCCCTGTGCCCTCAACTCGGCCATTTTTTGATTATGGGTGGAAATCAAAATAATCCCGGGGATACTTTGACTTTGGAGGAGTACTGCTTCTCCATATTCTTGTCCTTGCCAGGTATTGGGAATGGTAAAGGAAATCCCCAACCGGGAATAGTTGACTCGGTTGCTTTCTTGTGCCATGGCTAGTTGAAGGAGGAAAAAGAAAAGGAAAAATGAGAGTGTCTTTTCCATAGGATTTTGAAATACAGTAAGTTAAGTTAAAAAGATAAAATAAAAATGCAAATGCTATGATTTCCTTTTCATTTTGGTAGTCATGAAGAATAAAGTGAATCCAGACACAATGGTAAGCATTCCAAACAGGGAGAAAGATCTCAAGAGGAAATTATTGAAATTATCCCGGCCGGCATAGTCCATCGTATGAAACATCCAGAGGAAGTCAAAAACTCTCCAGCTGCTATGTCTTACCCGCTCAAAATTTCCGCTTTTGGCATCAATATAAGCAGTGAGATTTTCGGGATGGTCGTAATGTATAGCCCAAGCGGGCAGGGGACGACCCCGATATTCATGATGGGAACCGGTTTTGGTAAGGTATTCTGCCCTTTTGATTCCATAGTCCCCTTTGATGTATATCTGGGCGATTTCTTTGGCCTGCTCCTCGGTGATTTCTCCATGCAATTCTCCGGTTTGGGCATTGTAGAGCTTTTCTCCATTGACCCAATAGTAGGGCTGATGCCGGACAAAGCGAAGTTCCAAAGTAGAAATCTCCAAAGTTGAGTCCAATGCACTCGGTTCGACTAGATTAGACGCAGTCATGTGCATCATGTGTACATTGTGAAAATGATCCCCATGAATCTCATCTATATCCGTCCAGGAGAAGTAAAGTCCCGATAGGGTCCAAAAGAGGAATTGAATCCCGATGAAAACACCTAAGAAACGGTGAATCTTTCGGGTATAGTATTGATTGTTTTTTCTCATGAGGCTGGGTGATAGAAGAATAAATTATTGATTGATAGCCTCGAAACTTACTTTGGTTTTGTCCCAAGCTACACTGATTTTGGCCGTTCCGGGGCTTGTTTCTTCCACGGAATAGGTAAGGGATTCGACAGTTTCAGGCAAGGTTTCCGGATTGACCTGAATTCGGACCAAGTCTTTACTTGCATCGTAATCATCCGCCAAATGCATGTCCCAAACCTGATTGAGAATCAGAGTCCATTCTGTTTGTCCAGGAATGGTAAAAAATCCGTATTTCCCGGCAGGAATAGGAGTTCCATTGATGGTAACTGGTTTTTCATATTGGATAGAAGTCGCTTTATGTGCACCGGTAGACCATACTTCCCCAAAAGCAACCAAACCTCCAAAGATTTGTCTTCCTCTTACACTTGGAGAGGAATAGTCGATGTGAATATGATTTCCATCCACCATCGCCATAGCGGAAGTTATTGGGCTTTTTGGTTTTGCCTTTGTGGTATCAGCTAGTGCCTCATGTTGGCTATGATCCATCTCAGCCTCTGAGGTGGATTCTGTCTTGGGGCTACTACAAGCAAAAGCAAGGATGGTTCCCAAGAAAAGGAGAGAGATTCTTTTCATCGATAAGTTATAATTAAGAGGCAGAGGAGTTGAATTTCGGAATTTTAAATTGCCCACTACCTACTGCTTGGGCTCTGTTTCGAAATACAAATGGTAGTGCTTGCTGCATCCCGGGTTGAACTTGGACTGGCAATGCGGGCAGGTATTATTCGAGTTCATGTATTCTTGGATTCCCAATTCGTTTCCGCAAACCCCGCAAAGAATAGCCTTTTGATCAAATTCAGTCTTTGGCCAAACTTTATGCTCGTGATCTGCTTCTTCTTCATGACAGGAAAAGCAAGGATAGTACTTGTCACAGCATTTGAATTTGATCGCTATGATATCCAAATCCGAATGCCAATGCACACAGCGGGTTTGGTTGTCTACCGGCTTGCCAAAGACATTGATTCCGCGGATTTGGGAGACTTTGAGGGGTTCTAGCACTTTCTCCTGAGCTATTGCTACAAGGCCAAAAATCAAAAGAAAAGGTAGAATGAGAGTGATTTTGAGTTTCATTGGGTAAAATTAAAGGGCGAATCCAAATCTTGGATTCGCCTCATTTTTTATTTCATGGAAATTGTTTCTTCCACTCGACCACAGGTCAACATGGAACTTCCAAACAAAGGATTTTTGATGTCTTCATTGGCGCTCAGCCACATTCCGCCGGTATTGTTTTTATACATGGGGCAATACTGATGGTAGAGTGTCCGGTCGGTTCCGGCGATTTTCAGGAAATCCTTCAGCGTCACACTCAAAGCCTGAAAGCTTTCTCTTTGGGCCACAATATCCTCAGTACCCAGTTTTTCTGCAAAAGCGGTGGCTTCCACTTGCAGCCTTTCCAATTCTTCCAAATCCTCTGCATCAGTGCTGGAAATATCAAAAGATTTTAGGGCCGATACTAAGGCTTGGCTTTTGGAAGCGGCTTCTGAGGCATTATCACTTACCAATGCATCTTTCACAGCGAGGTAGGAATCAATGATTGGAGAAGAGGCAGCCGAACTAACCACAGCGCTAGTGGAAGCTGGAGAAGCATCTCCAGAGGCATGTTCCATGGTGTGTTCCTCGTGGTTTTCCTCTGTTTTTCCACCGCAGGAGAATAGAATAACTGAGAGGGCGAAAGCAAATAAAAGGGACTTTTTCATAGGTATTTATTGAATTGATTTGAATTAATGATTATGCGCTGATGCTGAGTTTGATGTGTTTTGAGATAGATTCATCACCGGCTGGCCTTTTACATACGTTTGTTTGACTTCTCCACAGGTAAGCATGGAAGCGCCGAAATAAGGGTTAGTAATGTCTTTTTTCTCCGAAAGCCAATACGCTCCCTGATCTCCAAAGGCCATCGGGCAGTAATCTTTGTACACTACCTCTTTATTGATTCCAAAGGATTCGGTCATTTCCAGAATATGGTAAGAAAGCATGGAAAAGTGTTTTCTGGCTTCATCAATATCTTTGGCTGTTCCCATTTTGGCTCTGGCATCTTTCATTCCTTGGAGGATTTCCATCCATCGGTCATGGGCTTGGTCTTTTACTAAAGTCATATTCACTCTTGAAAGACTTAGATCCAGATCAGATAAGGCTTTTTGGGCGTCATTTAATTGGTCTTCCACAAGCTTATTTTTCACTTGGAAGTAAGAATCAGCCACTGCAGTGATTTGATTTCTGAATTCTTCTGAAACTATCATAGATTTGATTTCCGGACGATTCATCATGCTAAACTGCCCCGAAAGCTGAGCTGCCGCATCTATGGCAAAAGCTCCGTTGGTTACTATTTCCTCGCCGGTTTGCAAGCCGGATTCGATCAGGTAGTTTTCCCCCATTCTCGCTCCCAAGCTTACCTCCCGCATTTCAAAAGAAGGCCGTTCGGCTGCAGGTACTTTTACATACACAACAGAACGTTTTCCTGACCAAAGTACAGCCGTGCGAGGAATACTGATTTCTGAGGCTGCTTTTCCGGCTTTGGTTTGGATTTTTGCGGTGACAAACATTTCCGGCTTGAGTTTTTGGCCTGTATTGCTGATTTCAGCACGAACGGAAGCTGCCCGGGTATCGGGATTGAGAAGTGGGTCAACAAATGAAACCCGAGCTTTGAAGGTTTCCCCCGGCAATCCTGCAACCGTAAAGTTGATCTCATTTCCCAGCTGAATGAAGTTCAAGTCCGATTCGTAGGCATCCAAAAGAACCCAAAGTGAATTGAGATTCACCACGTTGAAAAGTACCTGACCAGTGGAAACATAGTCTCCTACAGAGATATTTCGTTGCGTCACCACGCCACTTTGGTCCGCCAATATATCGATTTGGTCTTTGACTTGTCCACCTTGTTCGATCTCGTGGATTTGATTTTCAGTAAGTTTCCAAAGCCGGAGTTTTTCTCTGGCGGCTTGGTACAATTCTGGAAAACTACTCTTGCTCTTAGCGGCTTCCAGAAGTTCTCTCTGTGCGGTAAGGAGTTCCGGAGAATACAAAGTGGCCAATTTTTGTCCGGCTTTGACTTGTTCACCGGTAAAGGTGACAAAGAGTTTTTCTATTCTTCCCGGGAATTTGGCAGTCACAGAAGCATTTTCACGCTCATCCGCTTGGATTTTTCCAGTAAGGAAAAGCTCTCCGGAGGAATTGGCCCCACCGACTTTGGTCGTGTGGATCTGAGCCAAAGCTACAGCCTCAGGCGTCATTTCATAGACCAAGGGGTTTCCTGAACCTGAAGGCATTTGGGATGCAGGAATCAAATCCATTCCGCATATCGGGCAGTCTCCGGCTTCACCCAATTTGATCTGGGGATGCATGGAGCAGGTCCATAGGGTAGATGCACCGGATTCAGCATTATGATCGTGTGTTTCCTCTTGGCGAGATCCTGAGGGCTTCAGAATCCAGCCAATCAATCCTCCCAAAATCAGCATGGAAAGGATCAGCACCAGTTTATTTTCAAATAGATTTTTCATCGGATTTCTTAATTAAGCGGGATTGAACTGGCCGAAAGCATTTCCAGCATTGCCAAGCTTTGGTATTGAAGGTTAGCCGCGTTGAGTTGCTTCAATTGATAATCCAGCAGCTGCTGCTGGGTTCGCAGGACTTCTTCAAAGTCCTGACCGTTTGCGGTATAGTCGGTAATCAATAAGTTAAGGCTTTGTTGAGTTAAGTCTGTTTGTTCGGAATAAAGCTTGATTTTTCGCTCCGCATCTTCCCAATCCCGAAAAGCATTGGCCCATTCCATGGCAAGTAGGTTTTCGGTTTTCTGCTTTTCTAGCAAAGCTGCTTCCTGAAGCAGTTCTGCCTCTTTGATTCGGGAGTTGACCTTTTTTCTGTAAATCGGCAAGGTCATGGTCACCATCGGCATGACCATGTCATTTCCTCCCATACTCATTCCATTTTCTTGTCGAGCGGTAAATGGCATGTAGTTCACCCCTGCCCCCAACATGGGCCGCCCATCCAATCGGGCCATTTTGGCTTGCTGTTCGTAGGCAGAAAGTTCTGCATCGTACATCGCCAGCATGGGGTTGTTGCTGCGAATGCTATCCAATACCTCCAATTTTCCCTTTTCCAATTGGATTGGGGAAAAGCTACTTGGGATATTGATTTCTGCTCGGATTTCCCGGTTTAGCAATTGATTGAACTTGATTTGCAGAGGCTCCAGATTGGCCTCCAATTGTGAAATGGAATTTTCAAGTTCCCGCATGGATATCCGGATTTGCAATACATCCCGCATCGAAGAACCTGAAGAATTCATAGAATTTCCTCCCATGGAACTGGCAGAGGATGAAGGAGAACTCATGGTTGAATTTCCGGATCCGCCCATATTCCCCATGCCTGTAGCTCCTGAGGAGGTAGAGGTGGGCGATGGTGTGGAATTCATGGAAGAACTACCGGAAATGCTGCTGGGATTCCCTCCTGCAGCCTGAAATTTGATCAAAGCTAATCGCTCGTATTTCTCCAGAAAGACAAGGTTCTCTTTGGCAATTTGGATTTCATTGTTCAGGCGGATCAACTCATACCATGTGGATTTTACCTGGAAAAGCAATTGATTCCTTTCTTCCAAAAAGAGCTGATATTGGGCTTGCGCCATATAATTAGCCTCTTCTCTTTGGGTTCCGATCATGCCAAACCAAGGAAACATCTGCATCAGCTGCAGGTCAGCCTGCTGATTACCCATAAATCGCTCCATGGGGCGAAAGAAGAATCCGGCGCGCAGTTCAGGATCAGGTAGTCCAGGTTGGTTGATTCGCTCCATAGCAGCTTCGTATCGAGCATAGGATGCTTTTAGGCCGGGATTGTTTTCCGCGGCAAGGATCAGGTATTCATCCAGGGTTTGGGCTTTTGCTTTTTCTGAAAATGAGTTTAGGGAAAGGAGGAAAGCCAAAGCCAGAAATCGGAAGTCAGCAATCTGAAATCTGAAATCCGAAATCCGAAATCCCAAATGGTATAGGGTTCTACTTGTCATGACTTTATGCGTTTGAATCCTCGGTGAATACCTCGGAATTGTTTTTCAATTTTCTTTCTGCCCACCAGCAATACAAGGTAGGCACCAAGAATACGGTGGTAATCTCCAGGACCATTCCTCCCACAGAGGGAATGGCCATCGGGATCATGATATCGGATCCCCTACCTGTAGAAGTCAGTACAGGGACCAAAGCCAAAAGAGTAGTGGCCGTGGTCATCATACAAGGAAGCACACGTCTTTTCCCGGCTTCTAAAACTGCCTCTCTAACCTGTTTCACTGTTGTAGGTTGGTTTTCCTTGAAGCTTTGATCTAAGTAGGAAGCGACTACAACCCCATCGTCAGTTGCAATTCCGAAAAGGGCGATAAATCCCACCCATACTGCCACACTGAGGTTGTACACTTTCATTTGGAACAAATCACGAAGGTTGGTCCCGAATAAATTCCAATCCATAAACCAATCTTGTCCAATCAGCCAAATCATGATAAATCCTCCGGAAAAGGCCATGCCAATGCCCATGAATACAAACAATGAGGTGGATACCGCGCGAAATTGGAAATAGAGAATCAGGAAGATCAGGATCAAGCAGAGGGGGACTACGATACCGAGACGCTTTTCTGCCCGAACCTGATTTTCATAAGAACCGGAAAAAGCAAAGCGAACTCCATTTGGAACCTTTAGTTCTCCCGAGTCAATCTTTTCCTTGAGGTAGTTTTGAGCATCCTCCACCACCGTCACTTCTGAGAATCCGGGCATTTTGTCCAAAAGGACATATCCCACCAAGAAGCTGTTTTCCCCGCGAATCATATCCGGTCCCTGGCGATAGGTGACCTTAGCCACTTGACCCAAGGGAATATAATTGCCCAATGGGGTAGGAATCTGCAGGTTTTCTATGGCATAAGGGTCGTCCCGGAATTCCCGGGCATAGCGAACTCGAATCGGAAAACGCTCTCTGCCTTCAACCGTCGTGCTGAGCTTCATTCCCCCTATAGCTGTCTCGATAAACTCCTGCACATCGACCACATTCATCCCATATCTGGAGATTTGATCCCGATCGATGTCCAATTCCAAGTAGGGTTTGCCTACAATGCGATCTGCAAAAACGGCTTCCTTTTTGACGGAAGGAACCTCTTTTAGATATTTTTCCAGCTCTAAGCCAAAGCTTTCAATAGTTTGAAGATCAGGGCCATATACCTTGATTCCCATTGGGGCTCGCATCCCGGTTTGCAGCATGACGAGACGGGTTTCAATTGGCTGTAGCTTGGGGGAAGAAGTTACTCCGGGGATTTGAATCACAGATACGATCTCCTCCCAGATATCGTCGGGGGATTGAATTTGATTTCTCCACTGTCGGAAATACTCCCCATCCTCATCCTCGATCAAGTCCTGAACTCGGATTTGATTGGGGGTCATGGTTTCGGGGTCAAAAAGGGAACCGTCTTTCAGTTCATATTTTCCATCTACCACTTTAAAGCGAAGGCGATTTCCATTGATGTCTGTGGCATATTCGCTTTTGTAATTGATGGTATTCTCAAACATGTTGATCGGAGCGGGATCGATGGCCGTTTCTGCCCGTCCCGCCTTTCCTACGACGATTTCCACCTCTGGAATGGCTGTCACCAACATGTCCAGTTGTTTCAATACTTCTTGATTCTCCTGAACTCCCGCATGGGGCATGGTGGTAGGCATTAGGAGAAAAGAGCCCTCGTTCAGGGACGGCATAAATTCTTTTCCCAATCCGGGGAAAGAATGGCTAAAACCCGACCAAAGCTCTGTGTTTCGGATGTTGATGCCTATGAGATCAAAAGTTTTCGGGACGATTCCAAAGACCCGATTGAAACCCAACCAAACGCTGGCACCTGTCAGCAGTACCACGATGGGAAAGAGTATAAACTTGCCTTTGTTGTTTAGACACCAAGTAAGGATACGGGGGTAAATCCGGATAAATCCAGCAAATCCTCCTAAAACCAAGGCCAATAGTAAGGCGATAAATCCAAAATTGACCACTTTGCTGACAGCAACCCCCAAAGGCATCCAGAGTCCCGTCAGCAGCCAGGTAATGAAAAGGAGGGTAATTCCGATAACAGCTACATTCTTTCGGGGTGCGATTTTTTCCGGAAACTGGTCAGCCAAAACTTGAATGAGGGCAAAAGCAAAAAGAAACCAACCTGCCCAAGACCATACTGTAAAGGCGATGACCGGTCCCAGGATTAAAAGTCCCACAGGGACTAATCTGCCCATTTTTCCTTTGATTTTATTGAATGAAAAAATCCAATGAGAAAAGGCAGGCATGATCAGTAGGGTAAATATCACCGCAGAAACCAGTGCGAAAGTCTTGGTATAGGCTAAAGGGCCAAAGAGCTTTCCTTCCGCTGCTTGAAGCGTGAATACCGGCAAAAAACTGATGATGGTCGTACTGACTGCAGTCAGGATTGCCCCTGAGACTTCTGTTGAGGCAAGATATACGGTTTTGAGTTTGGATTGGCCCTTGGGAGCCATTTCCAAATGTCTAAGGATGTTTTCATTTAAAATGATCCCCAAATCCACCATGGTCCCAATGGCAATTGCGATTCCCGAAAGGGCAACGATATTGGCATCGACTCCGAAGTATTTCATGAAAATGAAACACATCAGCACAGCTAAGGGAAGCAAAGCAGAGATCAGGATGGAGGCCCGAAGGTTGTACACCATTACGATAATCACCAAGATGGTCACTAGGATCTGAAGATTGATGGCTTCGTACAGGGTTCCCAATGTTTCGTAAATCAAGCCCGTGCGGTCGTAAAAAGGCACCAAAGTGACTTTGGAAACGGTACCATCTGCAAGAGTTTTGGTTGGAAGTCCTTGGGAAAGCTTTTCGATTTCAGCTTTTACGCCTTCAATTACAGCCAAAGGATTTTCCCCATATCTTGCGATGACAACACCGCCCACGGCTTCTGCTCCGGCTTTATCCAATATTCCTCCCATATTTCTTGGCTGAGGGCCGATATTGACACGGGCTACGTCCTGGATTCGGATGGGAACATTGTTGGTGACTTTGACTACAGCTTTGTCCAGATCCGCAAGCTCTTCCACATATCCTAAGCCGCGGATAAAGTAGTCCACCCGGTTGACTTCGATGGTGTTGGCTGAGACATCCAAATTGGATTTGCGGACCGCCTCCATCACATCCATCAGGCTTACTCCATTAGCTTTCAGAGCCGCAGGGTCCACATCTACTTGGTATTCCTTCACATATCCCCCCACCGAAGCTACTTCCGCCACGCCTTCTACTGCCGTCAAGGCATAGCGAACATAGTAGTCTTGGATGGTCCTGAGCTCGTGTATATCCCAGCCTCCGGCTGGATTGCCATTTTCGTCCCGACCTTCCAGCGTGTACCAAAAGACTTGTCCGAGGGCAGTGGCATCCGGTCCCAGTTTGGGTTGTACACCTTCAGGCAAAAGTCCTGCAGGAAGTGAGTTGAGTTTTTCCAAGACCCGGGATCGGCTCCAATAAAACTCGGTGCTTTCGTCGAAGATGATATAGATGCTGGAAAAGCCGAAAGCGGAGCTGGATCGGACACTTTTTACCCCGGGAAGACCCAACAGGGAAGTGGTGAGCGGATAGGTGATCTGGTCTTCGACATCCTGAGGCGAGCGCCCCATCCATTCGGTGAAGACGATTTGCTGGTTTTCTCCGATATCGGGAATAGCATCTACAGGGACGGGATCTCTTGGTAGGAATTTTACATTCCAATTGAAAGGAGCAGTAACGATCCCCCAGCCGATAATCAGAAGGAGAAACAGGACTGTGACCAGCTTATTTTCTAAGAAATATTTGATAATTCTATTGAGCATAAATCAAGGGGATTAAATACAAATCACTGAGCCAAAACGAATTAGCTCAAATGGATTCATGCAGGGAAAACCTGCAACCCTGGATTTAGATCAAGAAGGATTGATACAGCACTTGAAGGTCCTGCTCAATCGGGGGAGGTAAATAATCGGGTAGAGGGGTGTTTTCGGCAGTAGTCAGATCCAAGCTAAAAACAAAGACTTGGATAAGTGCCACGGCGAAAGTCAAATTGAATTGGATTTCTGCCTTTTTCAGAGAGACTTCATCATCTACCTGAAGTTGGGTGGTGACATTTTCACAGCAGGAATTAGGATCGTGCTGATTGTCAGTATCATTTTCACTGTGATCCATGGGCATGTTCATCCCACAGTCTACATGTTTTTCCCCAAAACCCAGCTCAGATTTCATCTCCATGCCCATGCAAAAATGGGTCGTCTTTGCCATCCCTACGGAAGCAAAGAAAACCAGAAGGGCCATTAATATGGAAACGGATGCTTTCATCGATTCAAAAGTACGGAATTTAATTGGGTTAGTTCAAATATAGACGCATGACAAGAGATACAAGAATAAAGACATGGAAACTGTAGGTCTTGTGTCTAAAGTCTTGCTTCTGAAGTCTTTATTTCAAATTGGCGATAAATCCCGCTTTCAACACCGCCTTTTTGATGTCTTCCGGCTCGAGGTTTTCTGTTTTTACTGTTAGTGTTCTTTCAGGATCCATTAAATCCACCTCCCAAGATTGGATGTCAGATTGCTCGTTGAGTTTGGGAGTGACTTTTGCCAAGCAGTTACTGCATTGAATGTTGGTTTTGAATTTAAGGACTTTCATCGTTTAAAGATAGTTTTTAAAGTTTATGATAAAGAGAAAGGGGATAAGGAGATAAAGGGGTATTTGGTTTTGAATGGAGGTTTGGAGTCCTTTTGAGCGTCGTAAATCGTAATGCTGAAATCGTAAATTCAAATCAAATTTTCGAGTTTTTCAATCTTAAACTGTTCAGTACGACCGAAACTGAGGAAAATGCCATTGCCCCACCGGCGATCATAGGATCCAAAAGAAATCCGTTAATTGGATACAAGACTCCGGCAGCAATCGGAATTCCTATCAGGTTGTAAATGAAGGCCCAAAACAGGTTTTGCTTGATGCCATTCACAGTCAGATGTGAAAGGTGAAATGCTTGGGGAATCTTCTCCAAATCGGAAGTAATCAGCGTAATCTTGGCCACATCCATGGCGATGTCCGATCCATGTCCCATAGCAATGCTGACATCTGCTTGTGCCAAAGCTTCTGAATCGTTAATTCCATCACCGACCATTGCGACTACTTTTCCTTGCTCCTGAAGTCGCTTGACAAATTCTGATTTATCAGAAGGCATCACTTCGGCCCGAAAATCGGAGATTCCTACTTCCTTGGCTACGGCCGCTGCTGTTTGCTGATTGTCACCAGTAAGCATGTATACTTCCACTCCTGACTTTTGGAGCTTGGAAATGGCTGACTTTGAACTTGGTTTAAGCTGATCCTGAATACCTAAAATGGCCAAAGCATTTTCCTGATCTGCAAACCAAATTACCGTTTGGGCCTGTGAACTCCAGTTATTGGAAGTTTCTTCCAGATTTACAGGTATAGAAATTCCATTTTCCTGAAGGAGTTTGAGATTTCCTGCGAAAAAGGATTTTCCGTCTTTGCATCCTTTGACACCTCGTGCCGTGATGCTTTCGAAATGGTCCAAACTGGTGGCTTCCACATTTTCTTCTTTCAGATGCCTGACCACTGCCTCGGCCAAGGGATGCTCAGATTTGGATTCCAAGGTGTATAAAATCTGTAAATAGTGAGTGGTAAGTGGTAAATGATTTGCCGATCCACTACTTACTATTGACTGCTTACTACTTACTTCGTAATGACTGCCTACTGCCAACTGTCCACTGCCATCTGCCCACTTTAAACTGCCCACTGTGGGCTTACCTTCTGTAATAGTCCCTGTCTTATCCAGAATAATCGCATTGACTTTGTGGCCTAATTCCAGGCTTTCCGCATCGCGAATCAGGATATTATTCTCTGCTCCTTTGCCAACGCCAACCATAATTGCTGTCGGTGTAGCCAAACCCAAGGCACAAGGACAGGCGATGACCAAAACGGAAACAGCTGCCAATAACGCATGTGAAACGGCATTTTCATCTCCCCAAATCATCCAAATCCCAAAAGTCAGCATAGCGATTCCGATCACTACAGGGACAAAGATTCCGGCGATTTTATCCACCAGTTTCTGGACGGGAGCCTTGCTGCCTTGCGCTTCTTGCACCCGTTGGACAATTTGGGAAAGCAGGGTAGAAGCACCCACTTTTTCCGCTTCGATCTCCAAACTTCCTTTTTGATTGATGGTACCGGCGAAGACCGAGTCTCCGGTTTTCTTTTCAACCGGAACGGGCTCTCCGCTGATCATGCTTTCGTCCAGATAGGAACTTCCTTCCAAGACTTTTCCATCCACAGGAATCTTTTCTCCCGGCTTGATCAGAATTCGGTCTCCAACCTTTACTTCCTCGATTTTGATCTCCTGAGTTTTACCATTTTGGATTCGGGTCAAGGTCTTGGGTTGGAGGCCAATCAGCTTCTTTAAGGCTGTTCCGGTTTGGGATATGGCTTTTTCCTCGAGCATTTTTCCGAAGGAAATAAAGACAATAATCACCGTAGCCGCCTCGAAATACACATGGGGATGGATGCCCCGCTGATACCAAAACTCAGGAAAGAGCGTATTGAAAACTGAGAAAATAAAAGCGATCCCGGTACTCAGCGCGACAAGTGTGTCCATATTGGCTTTGCCGTGTCGGGCTTGCTTCCAGGCGTTGAGATAGAAGTTTTTGCCAAAAAAGAACAATACAGGAATCGATAGAATCATGCTGATCCATCGACCGGGGACCCAATCCATGAAGAACATCCCCAAAACAAAGACTGGCAAGGTCAGCAAAGCTGCTCCCATAGTTTGCTTTTTGACGGATTGGTATTTCTTTTCCTGCTCTTCTTGAACGGTTTCTTGTATGTCTTTGGAACCGATAACCAATCCGTATCCGATATCGGTCAGGGCTTCATTTAGCTTTTCTGGTGAGGTCGATTCGTCGTACTCGACCTGAACTGTATTGGTAGCAAAGTTGACTGCGGCGGATTTTACCCCATCGGTGTACTGCAGGATGGTCTCCACGCTGGAAGCACAGGCCGCACAGGTCATGCCTGTTACAGGAAAGGTTTTCTTGTGGAGTTTTCCGTTCGCTTGTGTCGTATTTGGGCTTGTAGTTTCCACGCCAAAGGATTGATGATACAAATTTGCCAAAGTTGGTGCAGAAAGGACTTACAGGATTTTGGGAGAGATTTATAAGATTTTGGGGTGAGAAAACTTAAATCCCATCCAAACTTTTCCTTTTCACTTGCCCATTCTTCTTGAATTCGCTCGGTGTCATGCCGGTTTCTTTTTTGAACTGAGCACTGAGATAAGCAACGGAGCTATAGCCCATCTGGAAGGCGATTTCGGAGAGGCTGAGTTCGTCGTAGAAGAGGTATTCCTTCACTTTCTCGATCTTTTGCAGGGTGAAAAAGCGCTCAATAGTGATTCCTTCCACGGAAGAAAACAACTTGCTCAGTCCGGTGTATTCGTGATTTAGCTTTTCAGACAAGTAGGAGGAAAGGTTTTCATGAATCCCTTCGCCCCTGTGATGTACCAAGTCCACAATTAGGGTTTTGATCTGAGAGATCAGGGCTGACTTTCCAGGTTCCAAAAGCTCAAAACCTCGATTCTGAAGGAGTTGCGCCAGTTTTTCCTTTTCGTAGTCAGAGATACCTTGAGGAAGTGTCACTTTTCCCAATTCCACTTTGGCCACCAATTTTTCTCCAGTAAAAATATCTTCCACTGCCTCGATGCAGCGGGGACAGACCATGTTTTTGATCAGGATTTCCATGGAGAGGGTTGAGTTTTCATAAGGGTAAAACAGCAATTTGCAGACTCCCGGTTCAATTGGTTGACAAAGAAAAAAGTCATGAATCCAATTTTTCAAGCTTTTTCGCTCCATAATACCCCATCAATGGCATTAAAATCGGGTAGAGCATATACATAAACCCAGAAATCATAAAAGTATACCCGCCTCCCAACTCCAGAAAAGCAAAAAGGGCTGAAAGCAAAGGGATAACTCCAGCGACCAAGTTGAGACGGATGCTGTTTTGGGTGAGGATTACTTCATTGGGACTTAAATCCAATACTTCGCGCTTTCCCAAGGCTCGAAAATTGAGCCAGACAAAAATTAAAAAGATCGCAGAGGCTCCCATGCCATAGATTACCATCAGCTCTGGAGCATCATTCAGAGGCAACTTTTCTGTAAAAATTTCATTCATTTCAGCTTGATTCCCTGTTAATAAAGCTCGATAGATCTGAATCAATACCTGGAACAAAAATTTCAAGGGATAGGTGTAAAAAAGAACCAGGAAAAGCAGAGTGGTATTGATGGCGGTCGTACCTGCATCCCTGAGCCCAAAGCGGATGAAAAACAAATAATGCTGATACCAGATAGCCATCAAAATAGAAATAGTACCTGCGAAAGGGATAAAATCCCGGATAAAAACTCTCAACTCGGCATAGGTTTCCGGAGGACTGCTGGAAAGCAAAAGTAAGCCAATGGCAATGGCAAATACGCCGTCACTTAGGGATTCAATGCGGGTATTTTCGAGTCCTCGGAGGGTAAATCCCTTGTTTGTTTGTTTTGATTGGATATTTTTTTTCATCGAATTTTCATATGAAGAAAAGGAGTAGATCGCCTTTATTCTGGGACTCGAATCTTACAAAATTTCGCGATTTGACTGGAGATTTCCCAATTAAAACCAAATAGGATAGGAATTCTCGCTTCTTATTATTGAGATGCTAGAATAAAGTCTTTTTATTCAAAAAGGATTCGAAGGACCAAATAGAACAAGGAGGGACAAACCAGACATCCCAAACCTGTGTAAAAGGTGGCAATCACTGCTCCATAAGGCACCAATTTTGGGTCTGTGGCCGCCAATCCTGCAGCTACCCCGCTGGAGGTACCCATGATGCCTCCAAAAGCCATGGCTGAACCCGGGCTTCCCAATCCGATTTTTTTTGCGAAAACCGGAGTGAAAATGGTCACAGCAATGGTTTTGACCACGCCTGTACCGATGCTGAGTGCAATTACCTCAGAACTTGCTCCCAAAGCCCCGCCGGTAACGGGGCCTACAATGTACGTACATGCTCCTGCCCCAATGGTGCAAAGGCTTACCGCATCTCGATAGCCCATCACCCATGCTAAAGCAACTCCAGAAATGAAAAACACAGCTATTCCTAAAATCAAGGAAATTAGTCCGAGGAGTCCACTTTTTCGGATTAGAAGAAAACTGGCTCCAATCGCTGTAGCCACAATGGCAAAGTCCCTAAACATCGATCCACCCAAAACAGAAAGCCCTTTGAATAAAGCGATATCAGCCAGTCCTTTTTCTCCATCAGCAAAAACACCTCCTAAATAGCCGAAAAACAGGGCTAAAAAAATGGCGAGGGCGGATCCAGGAATTCGGGATTTCAGTACTTTTTTGGAGAAAATGTCGGTTATCCAAGTCAGCAGCCCTACCAACAGAAAGGCGACAATCAATCCGTTTTTGTCTAAAACCTGCGTCAGCTCATTCATGGGAGGACGGAAGGTTCTTGATCAGGATTTTGAATACCCAAAAGGCAATGAAAACAGGGATAATTCCGGCAAGAATTGCAAGGGTTCCTGAGGAAAGTGCGGATTTAACATTCAAACTTGCCGCCATGGCGATGACTACAGGGATGTATAATTTGTTCCAAAATTCAATCCCAAATTCCAAATCGGCTTTCCAACAGCCTTTTTTGTTGAAATATTCCTTGATCAAAAGAAGGAAAATCATGGCAAATCCCACCCCGCCCACATTGGCATTGATTCCCAACCAAGAGCCAAGTAATTCTCCTGACCACATACCCAGAAGGAAGGAAAAGGAAAGAATAGCAAGTCCTTTGATCATTTTGACTCCGGGTTAAAAAGTTTCTTCAATTCGTTTTTGACCACTTTTCCCATGGCATTTCTGGGCAAATCGTCCATTTGGATGTAGTTCCTTGGAGTTTTGTAGGCGGGCATTTTTTCCCTCATCCATTGGTTGAGTGCTTTAAAATCAATGGGTTCTAGAGCTACCAAAGCCGCATACACCAATTCCCCCCATTCCTCGTCAGGAATACCTACTACTCCACAGTCTTTTATAGCAGGGTGTTTTCTAAGAACTTCTTCAATTTCTAAAGCTGAAATCTTGTATCCTCCGGATTTGATAATATCCACGGAATCCCTTCCCAAAATGCGATAATAACCCTCTTCTACCACTGCGATATCTCCGGTTTTAAACCAGCCATCTTGGGTGAAAGCTTTGGCAGTGGCTTCAGGTTTTCCCCAGTATTCTTTGAAAACAGAGGGGCCTTTGATCTGAATTTCTCCGGGTTGACCAATTTCCACCGGTTTATTTTCCTCATCGACCAACCTAGTCTCTACTCGGGGAAGTGGTTTGCCAATGTAGCCGGCTTTTCTTGGGCCTTCGTAGGGATTGCTGATGGCCATGCCGATTTCGGTCATTCCATAGCGTTCTAAAAGGTAGTGTCCGGAGATTTCTTTCCATTTTTCCATGACAGAGACCGGTAAGGCTGCCGAACCAGACACCATCAATCGGAATTGCTTCATGCAATCAAATAACGCTTCTTTTTCCTTTTCTGAACTTGATTCAAATTCAGAGACGAGCTTGAAATAGATCGTCGGAACAGCCATGAAGACATTGATCTTTCCTTCCCGAAATTTTCCAAAAACCTGCTTGGCATCAAATGGATGAAGGAATTCCACCGTAGCCCCAGCCCAAAGGGCGCAGGAAACCACATTGATAATCCCGTGCACGTGGTGCAATGGGAGAAGGCAAATTGTGTGGTCCTTTTCTGTCCATTGCCAAGCTTCAATAAGTGTAGAAATCTGAGATTCGATATTAGCGTGAGTGGTCAAAACCCCTTTGGGAAGGCTAGTAGTCCCTGATGTGTAAAGAATCATGGCTCCACGGCTACTTTCTATTTTCGGAAGAGAAAGGCTGGAAACCGAGGACCCCAAATCAGAAAGTGTCAAAAAACGAATTCCCTTTTCCTCTGCGTAATCCTGAAGAACTTCGATATATTCTGGTCCAGAGATAATTAGTTCAGCTTGGGTATCTTCGATTACATAGCTCAAAGAGGGGAGTGGGTAGGTGATACAAAGGGGAACGGCGATTCCTCCGGCTTTCCAGACCGCCCATTGAATTTTCACGTAATCAAAGCCCGGATTGACCATAAATGCCACTCGCTTCTCATTCAAATCCGGATTTCCCTGAAGTAGGAAAGAGGCAATTTGATCAGAATCAGTATTGAGTTTTTGGTAGGAATGGCTCCCTTCTGAGTCGATAATGGCGATTTTTTGAGGAAGAGAATGTGCTTTGTGGAAGAGGTAGAGCATTTTGGGCAATTTTTTGAAAGATAGCCAAAGATGCTTTTCAAAAAAAAGCCTTCCAGTCAAAGGGAAGGCTGATCAAGTTTTAAAGCAAATCAGTCATCAGAACTGCATGATCTTGACTGATTTTGCCAGCTGGAATTTCGAGGTCTTTATCCAGCATCCTTACCAGCATTTCCTTTTTTTCATCACCAGTGATCAGCCAAAGGATGTTTTCTGCCTGATTGATCAGGGGGAAGGTCATGGTCATTCTTTGTCTTCCTTGATAAGGCTGGTCAGTAAGTGCTATCATTTGATTTTCCACTTTGCAGACTTTGTCTCCCGGAATTAATGAAGCGGTATGTCCATCTGCGCCCATTCCCAGGTGAATAAGGTCGAGCTTGCCTGTTCCGGTGTTTTTTTCGATATGCCCCGAATATTCTTCACAGGCATTTTCGAGGTTTTCGGAGATGACGTGCATGGGAAAAATATTCAATCGGGTCATCAGGCGGGTACCTTGTAGTACCTGAAAAAGTTGGGTAAGATTCCGGTCGGAATGACCTTCCGGAGCGATCCGCTCATCCACTTGGAAGAGGAAGATTTTCTCCCATGGCAAATTTTCTTTGGCCAGCTTGGCTAGCATCTCCCAAGGAGTTCTTCCTCCGCTGATTGCAAAGGTGAAAGAACCCTTACTTTCAATTTTACTTTTTGCCAATGAAGAGATCCATTGAGCGGCTTTTTGCGCGACTTCTTCAGCTGAAGAATAAACGTTGATTTGCATAAGTTACTTTTTTGAAACGACTGGATTTTTCCAGCCTCCGGGAGGAAGGATGTGCTCATCAGTGATATCGGGTCCCCAGGATTTTGGGGCGTAGGCATATACAGGATGATCTTCTGCCAGGTAATCATCCACTATTTTCCAAGCTTCTTCCACATAATCCTGTCGGGCAAAATGCGTAGGATCACCCGCCATGGCATCGGTCAGGACCCTTTCATATGCTTCTTTTTCGTAGGGAAATGGAGTGGGATTACCCTGAACCTCGCTTAACACCGAAGCCATATCTTCTTCTGGAGCCATAATCAGCATGCCAAATCCCACGGAGACATCCGGACTTATTCTAAACCGAATATGATTGGGTTGGGTGGCAATTGATGAATAGGCTGAAGGCAAATGCTTGAATCTTACTAGGATTTCGGTGCAGGTTACCGGCAGATTTTTCCCGGCACGGATAAAGAAAGGAACGCCTTTCCACCGAGGAGAATCAATATGAAGCCGAATAGCGGCAAAGGTCTCTGTTTTGGAATTGGGGTCGACTTTATTTTCCTGCAAGTAGCCTTCATATTGTCCTTTGACCACATCTTCCGCTCTGAAAGGCGCTATAGCTTTGAGCACATTGACTTTTTCATCCCGAATTGACTCGCTGTCTAGTGCCTTTGGTGGCTCCATGGTCAAATTGCAAAGAATCTGAAATAGGTGATTTTGTACCACATCTCGGATGGCCCCTGTATTGTCATAAAAGGCTCCCCGGCTTTGGATTCCAAAATCCTCCGCCATGGTAATCTGCATGGATTCGATGTGGTCTCGATTCCAAACAGGTTCCAAAAGGGAATTCACAAATCGGAAAAATACGATGTTGTTGACCGGACGTTTGCCTAAATAATGGTCAATTCTATAAATTGACTTTTCTTCAAATTTAGATAAGAGGATAGAATTCAGCTCTTTGGCAGATTTGAGGTCTGTTCCAAATGGTTTTTCCACGATCACCCGGGCACCTTTGGCGCAGCCGGTGACAGAAAGCTGTTCGATAATCTTGGGAAAAAGAACCGGAGGAATAGCCAGGTAGTGTGTGGGGTTTTTTGCATCTCCCAAGGCAGACCGAATTCTCCGAAAAGTTTCTGTATCCGTGTAATCGCCTCCCACAAACTGCAGCTTTTCACAAAACTTGCGGAAAGTCTCCTCTGAGAACTTCCCGTGTTTCTGAATGCTTTCCTTGGCCCGTTCTCTGAGTTTTTCCAAATCATAATCACCTCTTGCCACTCCGATGATGGGGACGTTCAGATTGCCCCGAATCACCATTTGATTCAAGGCGGGAAAAATCTTTTTGAAGGCCAGGTCTCCCGTAGCTCCGTAAAATACTAATGCGTCAGATTTGACTTGTGTCATGATGGAAATGGTATTGGAGTAAGGGGAAAATCAAATTTTAAATTCTTTTTCCCAAAGGCGGAAACCACCCGTAAAGGCATTTTTGTTCGATCCTAATCGGCATTTCTCCGGAATTTCTTCCAGGTATTTGGAATTGCCTCCTCCTAGGACAATCTCATCGGGCTGAAAGCAGTGTCTGAAATGCTCAATGGTCTGATAGACAAACTCTTTCCATTTCTTCTTTCCTACCTTTTTCATTGCAGCATTACCGACATGGGTTTCAAAAGTTCCCAGCTTGAAGGGAAGGTGTCCACCTTCTAGCGGGAGGATGAGATCTTCGAATACCATAGCCGTACCCAAGCCTGTTCCAAAACCCATGAAGAGAAGCTTTCCACCCTCGTAACTTCCCAAAGCCTGCATTGCCGCATCGTTGATGATCCGAACTGGCATTCCAAAAGCTTTCTCAAAATCATAGCCCATCCAGCCTTTCCCCATGTTGACAGGGTCTGCGGCAATCGTACCACGTTTGACGACTCCCGGAAAACCAATGGAAATCACTTCATAGGACCATTCTTTGGTGGCATCCTTTACCAATGGAATTAGATCATTCGGTGTAAAATCACTCCCAGAAGGGATTTTTATTCTTTCGGGCTGACCCGTGGCCAAAAGCTTGATGTTTGAGCCTCCTATGTCGATTACCAGTACGTTCATTTAATCAGGTGAGTCGCTTCTTTATAAGTCAAATATGGTTTTGAAAATTAGAAGGAGGAAATATTTTTCCAGATAGTTTTCAAATTTTTATTCCGATGGTGAACACAGTTTTTGAGATAAAATTTATTTAATTCTGAATTCCATGGTTCTGTAAAATAAAAGTTGGAATTACTCCCAAAATCAAAATCATTCTTCTTTACTAGAGAGGGTAATGGTGGCCTAAAACAATCTCGGTGCTTTCTTTAGCCTACCTATGCTAGTCTTTAACTCCTCGAACGAGGATTTTGTACTCTATATTTACTTTGAATGTCAAATGACCTAGTCAGGATTGAACATTTAGATCCCGAATGAATCTTCCCTTTTTAGTCAAAAAAAATGGTGGAACCGATGTTCCACCATTCGGGTGATTGGAAAAATAAAGATCAGATGGAAACCAGCTTGAAATGAAGATTGGCTTGGTCTTTTTTGTTCCATGAAATTTCCTTGTTTAGGTGATAAAAAGCCTCCAAAAGGGGAGCATTATCAATTTGACCCGCATCTATGGCCTTAAAACCTATAAGTTCAATAAGTCTTTTTATTCGGATTTTATCGGGAATATTTTCTCCACAATAGTAGGTTTCCTTGATAATTCCCAAGTGGTCCGATTTGGGATAATCTATCCCCAGATTATTAAATGCTTTGAATAAGAAAGCCTTTGGTGCTGCTTTTTTGAGATGCTTGGTGGTGGAAACGGCCAATTTCTTGTCGTAATGGGCATTGGTGCAGTCTACGATCAGTTTTTCGGAAGTATCCACACTTCTGATAGCTTTGAATATTTCCGGGAGAAACTCATTTTCCGCACAGATCAAAACGATTTCCGATTGGATGATCGCTGACTCATAAGGACAAATTCTGTTGTAAAGCCGATTGAGGACTTTCCAATCGGGGGCATTTACATCAAAATCTGATCGTACTCCGAAGACAGGATTCAGCCCAGCTTCAATGCATTTTTTTCCAAGGGTTTGTGCGAGAGAAGTCCCGCCAAGAAATCCGATTTTCATAAAGTCAGCAATTCGTTAGGTGAATGTTTTCTGTTACGAATTAGAATATAAACAGCTGAATATTAGGATGAATTACCAATTTATCCAAATTTAATTTTGAAAAAGATAAAAAAACAATATATTATTCAATAAAGATGTTTCGAAATGCAAAAAATAGATTTCCAAATAATTATCTCCCTTAGTGTTTACCACGGGTTTGCTGCCGGAATTTGGAATGTCTGTTTGATGAGAAAGCTTCTTAAGAAAATATCAGATGGACTTGATCTAGTGTGAGTTTGTATTTCAATTTTGAAAAACAGGTTAGAAAAATATCCAATACCTAGAAAAATTTTAATAATAACTCAAATAATGGTTTCAATAATAATCATAAATATTGCATATTGTGTAAAATTTGAATTTTCAGGTTAAAAACTGAGCTAACCCAAAATAATCTGGCCGAAATTTTCTCCACATATCATTGGTGGTCTGATTTCGATCTTTTTCCAGTAGCAACCAAACCTATCAACAATCATGAATAAATCTTTCTCCAGAAGAGATTGGCTTAAATCCAGTCTTCTCGCTACCTCAGGTTTTTTGGCAGCGCCAGCTTTTTCTTCAATTCCTGAAAGAAACCTGGTTCAATACAATGCAAAAAGCACATTAAGGGAGTTTTTGCCGGATGTTCATCTAGCCGAAACCCGTCTGATTGCCCGACTTAATGCCAATGAAAACCCCTATGGTCCTTCACCAAAGGTGATTCAGGCGATTGCCAATTCAGTAAGTGAAGGAAATCGCTACGGTCATGGCGATGCCCACACGCTCATTCAAATGATTGCAGAAAAAGAAGGGGTGAAGCCCTCCAATATCATGCTGGGACCGGGTTCAACAGATCTTTTAGAGAAACTGGCAATCACACGATTTCAAAATGGGGGAAATATTGTCTCTGCAGATCCTTCCTACATGTCGGTCATGAATACGGCCCAGGCCATGGGAGGCACCTGGAAGCCGGTGACGTTGGCGAAGGATTATTCCCATGATTTGAATGGAATGAAGGCAGCCATTGACTCAGAAACCAAGCTTGTGTATATCTGCAATCCCAATAATCCTACCGGTTCTATTTCCGATGCTGCCGCTTTGAAAGAATTCTGTAAAACAGTTTCAACTCAAGTTCCAGTGTTTGTGGATGAAGCCTATTTGGAATTCTTACCTAATCCTGAAGATCAAACCATGGTGGGTCTGATAGCTGAAGGCAAGGATGTTATTGTTGCAAGGACGTTCAGCAAAATCCATGGAATGGCTGGCTTGAGGATAGGATATATCGTGGCTACAGAGGAACGGATAGAGAGCATCACTTCCAAAGTGCGAAGTACCATGGGACTCTGTCTGACGTCTTTGAAAGGAGCTATTGCCAGTATGCAAGAGAAGGAGTTTTTGGCAAGCTGCAAGGCACAAAATACAGACTGCCGTGAGTTTATCACCGCTGAAATAGTCAAATTGGGCTATTCCCCGATTCCTTCCCATACCAGTTTTTTGATTTTTCCCATCCAAATGGAAGGCAAGCAATTTATGAATGCCATGGTTCAGGAAGGAGTAGGGATCCGTACTTATGAAATGTATGAAAAGCCTTGGTGTAGGGTGAGTATGGGGACTCATGAGGAGTTGGAGATTTTCCTGGAGACGTTTAAAAAAGTAACCCAAGCCTAAGTTGAATTCATGTTTTTGGGATTAGAAAAAACGCTCTCCATTCTTCTTTTGATCCTTTTGGGTTACTTCCTGAGGGGGAAACTAATCCAAGAGGATCACAAAAAGGGGCTTAAAGTAGTCATTCTTGATTTGGCTTTGCCTGCAATGATTTTTGTGGCATTGCTGGGAATCCGAATGGATTCTGAGCTTCTTCTGCTTCCTGTGGCAGTATTGGCTTGGAATGGAGTGATGTTGGGAGTGAGTTACTGGATTCTTCCTTTGCTTGGAATTGATTCAAATTCTTCCCAGCATCGAACTTGGATGCTACTGTTTCCTTCTCTTGCTCCCGGATTGTCTTGTTTTCCATTTATTATTGAGTTTTTGGGAGAAGAAGCTTTGGCTTGGGCTGCTATTGGAGATGTGGGCAATAAGCTATTCGTATTGGTGATTTCCTATTTGTTAGCCATGTCGTGGTATTATCGGGTACAGCATTTGGGTGCTCAGTCCAATAAGCAAAAGGTGAAATCCCTTCTCTTGGCAATGCTGAAAGAGCCCATCAATTTGGTGATGATTTCCTCCATTGTGCTTTTGTCATTTGGATTTAACCTGAGCTCACTTCCTGAATTTCTGAAAAGTCCGGTCGTGATGCTAAAGGATATGATGACTCCTTTGATTCTTCTGTTCATTGGTGTATCGGTCGTTTTGAAATGGAAATCCATTCAAAAAATCTTTTCCATTCTCCTGTTTCGTGCGGGTATTTCCTTGTTGATCAGCGGGATGATCTTGACTTTTTTCCCGATTTCAAATTCGACCATAATTCTGTTTTTGCTGGTTTTTCCCTTATCCAGTGCGTCATTTTGGCCCTTTGCCCATATGGCAGGGATAGCTAAACTGGAAAATCAGACCCAATCTGCCAGAAAAACCTTCGATTTGGAATTGGCTATCAATATTTTGGCGGTATCCCTTCCTTTTAGCACGATTTTGATTCTATCTATTCTGACAGGTGGAGAGTATTTTCTTTCGCCAGTGCCGGTTTTGACTTTCGGTGGAATTCTCAGTGTTTTACCTTTTCTTCCCCGGCTTTGGGCTCAGTTGAGGAGTTTAAGCATTGACTTTGAGACAGAAAAAAGGCCAAGTTTAAAGGATAGTCCGAAGTAGTAGGGAAGGGGTATTTCTTGGGTTTACTTTCCGATACAAAACTTCGAAAAAATATTCGCCAGCAGATCGTCCGTAGTCACTTGCCCGGTAATTTCACCCAAATAATGCAGAGATCTTCGGATATCCATCGCCAGAAAATCATTGGTCACTTCTTGGTCTAAACCTGAAAGAACATCAAGTAAGGACTCACGGGTTTTGGTTAGGCTATCGTAGTGGCGCACGTTGGTCACAATGGTGTTTCCTGTTCGGAATTTATCCAAATTGACCAGTTCGAGGATGCGTGATTTTAGTCCTTCCAGGTTTTCTTTTTTGCCTGCTGAGATAAAAATAGTATCCGGATGTTTTTCTTTTAACTCACTGATAATATTTTCTTTAGCCTTATCCGTTTTGTTGGCTACTTTAAGAAAAGGTACCCCAAGGTTTTCCAGTTTATTGATATCCCGATTGATTTCAACCAAGTCTGTATCACTCAAATCAAACAGGTAAAGGATCAGCGAGGCGGTCTTCATTTTCTCCTGTGTCCGGCTTACACCGATAGCTTCAATGGTATCCGTTGTCTCCCGTAGACCTGCAGTGTCGATAAATCGGAAGATGACACCTCCTATACTGATTTCATCTTCGATAAAGTCCCGGGTGGTTCCAGCGATATCCGAAACGATGGCTTTTTCCTCGTTGAGCAGTGCATTGAGGAGGGTGGATTTTCCGGCGTTTGGCTTGCCGGCGATGACCGTGGGAACTCCGTTTTTGATCACATTGCCTAAGTCAAAGCTCAGGATCAATTCCTCGACGATTCTTAGAATCCGCTCAACTAAGGCTCTCAGATCATCCCGACTGGCGAATTCTACATCTTCTTCGACAAAATCCAACTCTAACTCAATCATGGAAGCAAAGTGAATCAGTTGATTTCGCAGTTCTTGAATTTCAGAGGAAAAGCCGCCCCGCATCTGATTCAAAGCGGCTTGGTGGCTGGTTTCTGAGTCGGCATGGATCAAGTCTGCCACAGCTTCTGCTTGGGCCAAGTCAAACTGCCCATTGAGAAAGGCCCGTTGGGTAAATTCTCCGGGTTTGGCCAGTCGCACTCCTTTCCGGACAAAGAGTTTTAAAACCTGATTGATGATGTAGGAGGAGCCATGCGTGGAGATTTCCACTACATTCTCTTTGGTAAAGGACTTGGGAGCGATGAATACAGAAACCAGAACTTCATCGATTATCTTTTCCCCATCTCGAATTGTTCCAAAATGAATGGTGTGAGAGGGGGCATTTTCCAGGTTTTTTCCAAAAAAAACGGAATTGGTGATTTTGATGGCATCTTTTCCGGAAAGTCGGATCACCGCAATAGCTCCCACACCTTGAGGTGTGGCAAGGGCGATGATGGTGTCATCCCGCTCGGCAAGTGAAAAACTCATGGCTTGGGCTTGAAAGCTTTTTCGATCAACTCGTCCAAACTGGTCAAAAATTCTGGGGCAGGACGATAGCCCGGCATTTGGGCAATATTTTGAAGTTTGGGCTCGATAATCACAAAATTGGGGTAGGATCTCACCCGCATGGCAGCGGCCATTTGAGCTTCATTGTAGGTTTTGCCCATAAATTCAAAAGTTCTTTTGGTATCTTCCGCGTTCAGCTTGACTGCATAAAAGTTGGAGTTGATGTATTCGACTACCTTGGAATCGGTAAAGGTTTCCTTATCCATCTTTTTGCACCAGCCGCACCAATCGGTGTATACATCCACAAGGATCATTTTTGGGTTTTGAGCATTGGCTGCAATGGCTTCTTCAAACTTCAACCATTCGATTTGACCTTGGGCCAAAGCGGAGGTATTGAGAAGTAACCCGAAAAGAAAAAGGTTTAAATATTTCATAGGTAATCAATTCAAATTCCAAACGACTGAGGCAGAGGAGAAGTTCCGCTTTTGCTGCTGTTCCTTTTTCTATTTAGCAAAACGCTTGCCCCAAAAAACAAGCCGGCTACGGTGACCATCATTCCAGCAATTGAGCTGTCTAACCAGTAAGCAAGATAATAGCCGAAGAAGGAAATCAAAATACCCAAAATAACGGTGCCTTTGAGCAGCGGAATCAGACTTTTGGTCCAAAGAAAAGCTGTGGCAGGGGGGACAACCAGCAGGGCCACGACCAAAATGGCTCCCACTGATTCAAAGCTGCTGACCGTGGTGTAGGAGACCATACTCATCAGTGCGAGGTTAATTCCTTTGGATGGAATTCCAATGACAGAGCCGAAGCTTTCGTCGAAGCTGGTAAGGGTTAACTCCTTAAATAATAGATAGATAAATCCTGAGACAAAGAAGAAATTCAGCCCGGCAAGCCAGGTAATTCTGGGTCCTAAATTCAAACCGCTTTTGGTAATCCAAAGATCAATCGGCAGATAGGCAATCTCTCCATACAGGACACATTCCTGATCCAGATCTACTTTGTAGGCAAAAAGATTGATTAAAATAATACCAATGGCAAAGAGTAGGGTGAAGGTAATCCCGATAGAGGCATCCAATTGAACCCGGGCTTTTTTGCGGAGCCAGTCAATCATCAGAGTAGCTAATATCCCCAGCAGTCCGGCCCCAAGGATGACCTCTAGGCTTCTCTGACTTCCTGAAACGAAAAATCCAATGACTATTCCCGGTAAGACAGCATGGGAAATGGCATCCCCTGTCATGGACATTTTGCGAAGCATCAGAAAAACCCCCAGCATCCCGCAGGAGATGGCGATCAGGGATCCGGTGAAAATGATCAGAAAGGCGTTGGAGTCGAAGGTCATGGTCGGTCTCTGGGAATGGTTTCTTGGTGGGGATCCAAAGCAGGGTAGTTGAGCCGTTTTTCCAGCAGAGCCTCCAGCTCCGGAGTGAGCAAATGCTCCAGTTGTTCGGCAGAATCGTGGACGTGATCGGGTGCGATATTCATGGACTCATTGAGGTAGAGCTCCCAAAGGCGATGGAGTCTTACGATTCTCATGGCCTCTGAAATTCCTGATTCTGTAAGCTCTATAAACTCTTGATTATGATTGATGTAACTATACTGTTGTAAATCTTTGATCCCGGTTAGTGTTTGGGGCCTGTGGTAGGGGTAGAGCTCATAGATTTCTTCTATGGGGAGAGATTTTCTCCCTTCTTCCAAGGCTTTGTAAAGTGCTTTAAGCAAGTGTTCCCGATGGGATTTTCGGAGGTATTTTTTTCTGGCAAAAAATCGAAAAAGCATCCCGCTTTTTGGAGAAAAAAGAAATGAAATCAAGGCAATCAAAGAAAGAAACACCACCACCCATGGGCCGGTGGGCATCTGAGGAAGAATAAAGGACACATAGGTGCCCATCACCCCGGAAAGGATAGAAAATAAAGCCGCCAAAATCAACAAAGTGCTTAATCGGTCAGTCCAAAACCTCGCTGCGGAAGCAGGGGTGATCAGTAAGGCTGCCATTAGAACTACCCCAATCGCCTGTATCCCGATCACAACTGCAAGAATCATCAGGACATTGAAGGAAAAGGAAATGAATTTCATAGGAAAACCGATTGAATCCCCAAATTCCCGGTCAAAAACCATCAGGCGGAATTCTTTCATAAAGAAGGTCAGGACCAATAGGATAAACAGGGCCAATCCTCCGTAAAGCATCAGGTCCTTTTCTGAAATGCCGATCGCATTGCCAAAGATAAAGGTGTTCAACCCGGCTATTTCGGGATTCCCGGACTTTTGAAGGGCGGTCAACATGACGATCCCTATTCCAAAAAAAACTGAAAGAATGGTTGCGATGATCGCATCTTCGCTGAGCTTAGTGTTTCTTTTAAGCCAAGTGCTCAAAAAAGTGGCTATACCTCCCGAGACAAATGCTCCGGAGACGATGTAAACCGGGTTTTTTTCTCCTGCCAGAATAAAACCCAGACAAATTCCCGGAAGTACAGCATGGGAAATGGCATCTCCCAAAAGGGCCTTTTTATCCAAAAAGGAAAAAGTCCCCACATAAGCTGAGCCGATTCCCAATAAAGTAATGCCGAGCACAACCCATAGTATACTGGGATCTTGGAAGGTGAAGAAATAGACAAAATCCTCCATATCAGCTTTTCAAAGGGTTAAATTCTTTTCGCTTGATCAGGTCGGTTACTTTGGTCAGCAAGTTAAGCTTACCTCCGTAGGTTTTGCGCAGCAGCTCTTCGGTCATCACCAGGTCTTTGGGACCGGAAGCCACCAGATGGAGATTGAGCATGATGGCCCAGTCAAAGAAATTCATAGCGGAGTGGATGTCATGATGCACCACAATGACCGTCTTGCCGGTGTCGGCCATCTCTTTCAACAACTGGAAAATGGCCGTCTCTGTGGCCATATCCACCCCGGCAAAGGGCTCGTCCATCAGGTACAGGTCTGCCTGCTGCGCCAAGGCTCTCGCAATAAATACCCGTTGCTGTTGACCTCCGGACAATTCGGCAATCTGTCTTTTGACAAATCCGGACATCCCTACCTGTTCCAGGCAATGAAGGGCCAATTCTTTTTCTTTTTTTCCTGGCCTGCGGAAAAGTCCCAGCTTTCCGTAAGTGCCCATCAAGACCACATCCAATACGGAAGCTGGAAAATTCCAGTCTACGGATTCCCTTTGGGGAACGTAGCTGATGCGGGTTCTAACCTCATTCAGAGGTTTGTCAAAAATTCTTACATAGCCTGAAGTAGGAGGAATCAGGCCCATAATGGCTTTAATTAGGGTACTTTTACCCGCTCCATTAGGTCCCAAGATCCCCACCAGTTTTCCTTTGGGCAGGCTGAGGTCTACATTCCAAAGCACGGGATTCTGATCGTAGCTGACTGTTAGGTCATGAATTTCCAATATGGGCTCTTCGACTTGTGTGATCATGGGATAAGGTTTTCGTAAATGGTGTTCAGATTGGTTTCAAACATGCCTAAATAGGTTCCTGCAGGAGTGCCAGGTGCATCCAAGCTATCAGTGAAAAGAGGGCCAGCCAGCTTTACGGTTCGGTTTTTATTTCTGACTCCATTGGCTACCGCCTGAATAGCTTTTGGGGAGATGGTTTGCTCAGCAAAGATGGCTTTGACTTGATAAATTTCGATCAGCTGGATCAGTTGGGTGAGGTCTCTCAACCCGGGTTCACTCAGGGTGGAGAGTCCCTGTAGGGCATGAACTTCCAATCCGTAAGATTTGCCGAAGTAGGCAAAAGCATCATGTGCAGTGACCAGTACCTGATTTTTTGACTTTAATTCAGCAACTTTGGCAGCAGCTTCCCGATCCAGAATAGCTAGTTTTTGGAGATAGGAGTCGGTGTTTTTCTCTATTTCATCTTTCCAATCAGGCTTCCATTCGAGGAGCTTTTCGGAGGCATAATCAAGGGCTTGAGCCCATAACTTGGCGTCAAACCAAATATGAGGGTCCACGCTGTGGGCTTCTGGTCCAGAGCGGATCAATTGATTTTTGTCCACTCCTTCGGAAACATTGATGAGGGTTTTGGTCAGGGAAAGTTTTTCGAAAATCTCCGTCATTTTTCCTTCCAAATAGAGTCCGTGATAGACGATTAAGTCAGCTGTGGTCAATAGATCCAAATCCCTTACAGAAGCTTTGTACAAGTGAGGATCCACTCCGGCGGGCATCAGCGCTACTACTTCGGCATTTTCTCCAACCAGATTTTGGATTCCGTCAGCCAAAATACTTGTGGTGGCCACGATTCTTGGTTTTATCCTTTTGGTCTCGGATTCGGACTTGCAGGAGGCCAAAGCCAAAATGGAAAAGAAAATAAGACCTCTCAGGTAGCTCATGACTGAAGAACCAGAATGTTGCCTGCCACTTCTTTAGACATAAACAGATTCTTTTTCTGATCTACCAGGATTTCCAAAGAACCGTCAAACTCCACCTTGTCCAAAATCTTTATTCTGGCACCGATGTAGGCACCGACTTTATCCAGATAGCGGAGAAACGCCGCCGAGGAATCTTTGACTGCTACAATTTGACCGGTTTGATTGATTTCCATTTCGGCCAGCTCTACTCTTGGGCGTGAGCGCACATCACCAAACTCATCCGGAATCGGATCTCCATGGGGATCAAACTTGGGGAAATTGAGGTAGGCGTCCAGTCTCTGAATCAAAAGAGGAGAGTGGATATGTTCGAGTTGTTCGGCGACCTCATGTACTTCATCCCAGGCAAAATTCAATTTCTCTACCAGAAATACTTCCCATAGGCGGTGCTTTCGAATGGTCTGCAAGGCCAGTCTTTTACCTGCTTCTGTTATCTGTAGTCCATAATATTTGCGGTATTCGATGACTTCTTTTTCGCCCAGCCTTCGAAGCATATCGCTGACGGAGGCTGGTTTATTTTTCATCTCTGCTGCCAAGTCATTGGTGGATACACTTTTTTTCCCTGCATCTGAGAGGTGATAGATCGCTTTGAGATAATTCTCTTCCGCTACAGTCAATTCCATGGTTTGTGATTTTATAAGCCAAAGGTAAAAATTAATTTAGATAAAGCTAAATAAAAATTTGATAGATCCTAAATCGACTGTGGAAAACCTCAAAATAGCTGTGATCTATGATTTAGATAAGGCTTAAAATAATTTTAGATTAGATAAAAAAATATAATAAATAATTGATAACCAAATATTAATGATTTTGATATGCTCTGAAATTGGGTAGAAAAGAGAAGCAAAGCTCAGTTTCCGTTTGAATGAAATGAGTGTAAATTTTGGGGTAGAGGTGGATAAGTTTTCCGGGTTTTGGTGGAAAACTGATTTTGAAAAGGGGGCCTAGGAAAGAAGCTGATCGATAGCTTGTTGGAAGTCAGATTTTTGAGAGTCCCAAAGCACTTCTCCAGGAGCAGGTGTGGAAAAGTAAGTTTGGCGAATCGCCTGTTGAAACATGGGGACGGCTTGCATCAAATCAGAAAAATCAATTCCAAATCCTCCTTTGAAAGGCGCTAGAAAATTTTCCCATTTGGGATTGGGGGTAATCAATACCGGAGTACCAAGAGCCGCACATTCAAATAGCTTGCTGGGCATCTTTTCCGAAATAGCAGGATGCAGGGTATAGGGAAGTAAGGAGAAGTCAGCCTCTGAAATGGCCTCTAGGAGCTGTTCGTAAGGAATAGGGATCTCGGAAATCCTCCAAATTATTCCATGAGATGTTTTTTCCAGCTCTTTGAGCCTTTGGAAAAAGTTGGAAATTGGAACATGACCGATCACAAAAAGTCTGGATTTTGGGTAGACTTTTTGGATTTCCTGAAACCAGCGGATTGCCTGTATCGTCCCAAAAGCCGGACTGAGTGTTCCGGTAAGACAAAAGCCGAATTCGGTTTGGGCCTGGAAATCCTTAGATGTGGTTTTTTGGATTTCCCCATGAAATTTGTTTTCCAAAATCAGAAATGGGTTTTTCTGTGGCATTTCTTTTCGGTAGCATTTTTCAGCCAGAAGAAACAAATCCACTTTGGCACTTTTTTCTGCCATTTTGATCCAAAAAGTCCATTTTCTTTTTTTATCGTTGTTCAGAATGGGATTCAGGTCCAGGTTGAAGGCGTAGTTTTCCTGCACATCATAGACCACTTTGAATCCAAAAAAGGGTTTTAATAGACTAAGTAAAGGCAGATATTCCCAAGTACAGGCTATGATGACTCGGGGCCTGATTTTGAATATTGTTTGGAAAAGACGGTATTGAGCGCAGATTCTGGACCAAGTTGAGAAATCGCCCATAGAAGAAAAATATCGGAAATCCGGGGAGTTATTCAGCTTTTTGGAAGAAAAGCCTATGATGTTTATTTGGTATTTATTTGTTTCGCCAAGCGAAAGCGCCAGCTTGCCAAAAGCTCTTGGGTCCTGAATGGGCTTTAGGGTAGAAGCAATCAGGACAGGTATTCGTGGAGCTGGATTATCACTCATAGAACTAAATAAAGTAAAAAAATGGAACTTCGAACTATTGTAGAAAATGCCTGGGAAAACCGGGAATTGCTGAATGAGAAAAACACAGAAATTGCCATAAAAACAATTATTTCTGATTTGGATGCCGGGAAAATCCGGGTAGCCGAACCTTTTGAAGATGGCAGTTGGCAAGTAAATGATTGGGTAAAAAAGGCCGTCATCCTTTATTTTCCGATTCAAAAAATGCAGACCATTGAAGTAGGTCCCTTTGAGTTTCATGATAAAATGGCCCTCAAATCCAACTATGCCAAGCAAGGAGTGAGGGTGGTACCTCATGCAGTGGCCCGGTATGGAGCCTACCTCGCTTCAGGGGTGATCATGATGCCAAGTTATGTTAATATCGGCGCTTTTGTGGACAGTGGCACGATGGTTGATACTTGGGCTACCGTCGGTTCATGTGCACAAATCGGCAAAAACGTTCATTTGAGTGGTGGAGTTGGGATTGGAGGTGTTTTGGAGCCGGTGCAGGCAGCACCTGTCATAGTTGAAGACGGAGCTTTTATCGGTTCCAGAGCCATTATAGTAGAAGGGGTGAGAATCGGAAAAGAAGCAGTAATCGGGGCAGGGGTGACCTTGACCGCAAGCTCAAAGATCATTGATGTGACCGGTTCTGAGCCAGTAGAATACAAAGGTTTTGTGCCGCCTCGTTCGGTAGTCATTCCAGGATCTATCTCCAAAAATTTCCCTTCAGGTACCTATCAAGTGCCTTGTGCTTTGATCATTGGTCAAAGAAAAGCCTCAACAGATTTAAAGACTTCACTCAATGATGCGTTGCGAGAGAATAATGTAGCAGTCTAAACCAACGATTATGAGATTACGAGTAAAAATGATTTTGGTCCCGGTGCTCGCCGGGACTTTGTTTTCCTGCTCCGAGCAGAAGGCTAACCCTGCTGATCGGTATTTTGAAAAAGGGCAATACGAATTGGCCGCTCAAACCTACACCGAAAACCTGAAAAACAAGCCTTCCGATGTAAAAATCCTGTACAACAGAGGACGTGCCTATCAGGAAATGGGTGATTTCGAAAAGGCCCAAAAGGATTTTGAAACGGCACTGAATATAGAGCCCAGCAATTTTCAGGTATTATTGAGTTTGTCCACAGTACAGCTACAGCAGAACAATTATGCCTCAGCACTCTTATACGCAACCAAGGCCGAAGAAATTCCCGGAGCTCCGGCTATGGCTTCTTTTTTGAAAGGCAGAGCTTTGCACCAATTGGGTATGCCTGAAGATGCACTTAAAGCCTATGGTAATGCGATCCAATTGGACAAGGATTTTGGACAGGCTTATTTCAACAGAGGATTGCTGAAAATAGCTCTGAACAGAAATAAACAAGGCTGTGAGGATCTAAAGCTTGCTTCAGTCTTGGACTATCCCGGTGCCAAAGAGTCCCTGACCAAATACTGCAAATAATCCCCAAAAATCTGACTGGAATTCAAAAAAGGATAGGCTTCTCTCCATCAAAGAAGATTATTTGCCTGGTTTGGCATCGTGAGTGTGCTCCTGATGATCACAGAGATGGTCAGAGGTGAGTTTCCCGCTTCCTTGACAAGTTTTACAATCGCTTACTTCCTTGCCTGAACCCTGACAGGTAGGGCAAGTCAGCCGGCCCTTTCCGGAGCATCGCTCACATTCATAAAACTCGGTAATATTAAAGACATTTGTCTTTTTGATCATCCCTGTGGCTGCACATCTGCTACAGCCGACTACTCCCTTTGATTTGCAATAGGAGCAATTTTGCTCTATTTGCTTTTTCCCCTCGCAGGTAAAACAAGTGCCAAATCGATAGCCCTTGGAATCGCAAAATGAGCAAGCCCGGATTTCAGCAATGGGACCCGCCAATTTTTCCTTAAGCTCCACTGCACCTTTGTAATTTTGCCCGTTGAATCCGGTAATTTCTAGGTATTTATTCAAAAAATTCTGGCTGTTGTCGTATTGTCCCAAGTGGTACAGCGTTTCCGAAAAGTAATAGGGCATCTCTTCGGGAAGCGGAAGTCCAGAATCAATCAAATTTCGAAAAATGGAATTGGCTGTTTGGTAGTCCTTTCTTTCCAAAGCAGCCAATGCCCCTTTCATCCATCGGTCTGTCTGACCCAAATTGGGTACGCCTTGGGCTAACGAAAGGCTTTGAACGGCTACAATAAAAATCAGAGATAGTACTAGTTTATGCAAGGGAAAGAGATTTATATTCTTCGCAAATACGTAACAAGAAATCAGATGCCCAAGTTAAAATTTTTCAATTCTCTCAGGATTTTTTTCATTCTATTTTGAAAAACCGGATAACTGGATAATTTTATCCAACTCAATCTAATCAAAGAATGAGGATTGCTTTGGATTTAGAACAAAACTCAAAAAAAATGGCAAATACAATTACAACTATTCAGGGTATTGGGGAAGTGTTTCAGGGAAAACTTGCCAATGCCGGAGTGAAAACCGTGGAGGGACTTTTGGAAAAGGGTGCCACAAAATCCGGCCGAAAAGCCCTTGCTGAGGCCTCTGGAATCGATGAAGGCAAAATTTTGGATTGGGTCAATATGGCTGATCTTTTTCGAATTAAAGGTGTGGCAGGCCAGTTTGCTGAATTGCTCAAGGCTACTGGAGTAGACACTGTAAAGGAACTTAGAAACCGAAATGCTGAAAATCTTCATGCAGCATTGACTAAAACCCAGGAAGAAAAAGGGCTGACCAAAGTAGTGCCTTCTCTCGATAAAGTATCGGATTTCATTCAGCAGGCGAAAGATCTCCCTCCTGTGGTGACCTACTGATCGAAAATGCTCATGATCACAGAAGAAAAACCTTGAGGAGACTCAGGGTTTTTTTGTAGTTTGAAATTCCAAAGAGATAAAAAATATGGCAAGCAAAGAACAGTTTATTCAGCATTTGGCTGAGGGTCAGATTTATAAAAATGATTTTATCGTTTTAGGCACAGGGATTTTGGATGGTAGTCCGATATCCGGAGCTCAAATAAAAGTGCCGCTCAAAACCCTGAACCGGCACGGTTTGATTGCCGGTGCTACCGGGACTGGGAAGACCAAAACGCTGCAGGTCATTGCAGAACAGCTTTCTCTTAAAGGTGTTCCCTCGGTTTTGATGGACTTGAAGGGAGACCTTTCCGGATTGGCCAGGTCAGGGGAGGTTTCGGATTTTATCAGGAAAAGATCAGAAATCATCGGTGTGGATTATGAACCCCAAGGCTTGCCGGTCGAATTGATGACCCTATCCGATGAAAAAGGGGTGAGACTACGTGCTACAGTATCCGAGTTTGGTCCGGTATTGATTTCTCAGATATTGGAGCTAAATGATACTCAAAGAGGGGTGGTAGCCTTGATTTTCAGATATTGCGATCTGCACCACCTCCCGTTGTTGGATTTAAAGGATTTCAAGCGGGTTCTTCAATACGTCATCAAGGAAGGGAAAGTCGAAATAGAAAAAGAATTTGGTGCCGTGTCCTCAGCTTCGGTAAATACTATTATGAGAAAAATCATCGAGCTTGAGCAGCAAGGTGCTGATCGGTTCTTTGGGGAACTTTCATTTGATGTGGATGATTTCGTACGGACCCAAGATGGCAAAGGAGTCATTTCCATTATTCGCTTAACTGACATTCAAAACAAACCCAAGCTGTTTTCAACCTTTATGCTCAGCTTGTTATCTGAAATTTATGAGACTTTTCCTGAGCAGGGAGACGCCAATCAGCCCAAACTTTGTCTTTTTATCGATGAGGCTCATTTGGTCTTCTCCAATGCGTCCAAGGATCTTTTGGAAAAGATTGAAGCCATAGTCAAGCTGATCCGGTCAAAAGGTGTCGGCGTATATTTCTGCACCCAAACTCCAACGGATGTTCCAGACTCTGTCTTAGGCCAATTGGGTCTCAAGGTACAGCATGCCCTCAGAGCATTTACTGCCAAAGACCGAAAGGCCATCACCAAAACCGCTGAAAACTATCCTGATTCTCCATTCTATACCACTTCTGAAGTTTTGACTTCCATGGGAATCGGAGAGGCTTTGGTCACAGCTCTTAATGAAAAAGGGATTCCTACCCCTTTGGCCCATACTTTGGTGCGGGCGCCTATTACACGAATGGACATCCTCTCGAATGAAGAGATCGATCAAGTAGTAAGGGCAAGTTCTTTGGTTCCTAAATACAATCAGGATCTGGACCATGACTCTGCTTTTGAGATTTTGGAGAGGAAAATGAATAAAATTCAGGAAACTCAGGAAAAAGCAGAATTGCCCGGACCAGCACCAAGGACAACTACCCGAACACCCAAAGACGAGTCGCTTCTGGAAGAATTGAGCAAGAATACCATGGTAAGACAGATGGGAAGAACCTTGTTTAGAGAATTAGCCAGGGGAATTCTTGGATCTTTTAGCAGCAGTAAAAGAAGATAGGCCTAAGTTATTGATAATAAACTGGATAAATCATTGAAAGTTGCCATAATTGGAGGTGGTGCTGCTGGTTTCTTTGCCGCGATTCATGCCAGTGGACCTGGGGTAGAGGTTGTCATTTTTGAGAAATCACCCAAACTTCTTTCCAAAGTCAAAATCTCCGGTGGTGGTCGATGCAATGTCACGCACCGGCCGATGGAAATTTCAAAGTTGGTCAAAAACTATCCCCGAGGAGAGAAATTCCTAAAGCGGGTATTCCGGCACTTTTCCATACCGGATACCTTTCAATGGTTCGAATCCAGAGGGGTAAAATTGAAGGTTGAGGAAGATGGTAGGGTGTTTCCTGTGACCAATTCTTCTCAATCCATCATAGACACTTTGTTGCGGGAGGCCCAAAAAAACAAAGTCCAAATCCTAACTTCCACTGGAATAAAGGAAATCAACCTTGCCAAGGGCTACTTCGAGCTGATTACTGAGAAAAAGGTTTTTCGTGCCGATCGAGTGGTGGTTGCTACCGGAGGTTTCCCCAAAAGGGAAGGCTATGCTTTTCTGAAGTCATTGAATCACACGATCGTAAACCCGATTCCTTCCTTATTTACTTTCAATACTCCCGGGGAGCCTATTCGGGATTTGATGGGAGTTTCGGTGGGAGATGCAGAGGTCAAGATCGAGGGAACCAAGCTCAACTACCGAGGTCCTGTCTTAATTACCCATTGGGGTATCAGTGGTCCTGCCGTTTTGAAGCTCTCCGCTTTTGGTGCAGAATGGCTTCATGAACATCACTATCGGGGTAGGGCGATTATCAATTGGTTAGGGGAAATGCGGGAGCAAAACTATCAGCAACAGATCCATTCCTATGCCTTGGCGCATCCGAAAAGAAAGGTGATTTCCAATCCTCTTTTTGGCTTACCTTCCCGGCTGTGGGAGCATTTGTGTTTTCAGGCCGGGATTTCCGAAGACCAACTATTTGAAAATTTTCCGAAAAAAATAAACAACAAGCTAGTTCAATCCCTTTTTTGCTATCTTTTGGACATTAATGGCAAGACTACCTTTAAGGAAGAATTCGTCACGGCAGGCGGTATTCCTCTCAAAGAAGTCAATCCAGAATCGATGGAAAGTATTTATCACCCTAATCTGTACTTTGCCGGAGAAATTCTCAACCTAGATGGTATTACCGGCGGCTTCAATTTTCAGGCAGCTTGGTCTACAGGATTCTTGGCAGGTAAGTCTTTAATAACCTAACTATGATTCAATTTTACCCTGAATTATCTCAAAGAATTGAGGAAATGGCAGAAGGGGACAAGGATTTTCGAGAAGAGTTGACCAAAGCTATCTTGGATGGCCTGGTCGAACTCAAGTCCAAGTACGCCGAAGGATTAATCAAAAAAGATCAAGTGATTATTCAGCAAGTCAGGCACAAACTGAAGCCGACCTTAGCTATGTTTGACATGTTTTTGCTCTCGGATGCTTTGCAACAGGGAAAAGAAATTCTCGAAAGGGAAGGTTTTTCTTCCAAATTCAATACGCATTTCCGGGACTTTGAGGTCAAGGTAAATTCTGCGATTGAAGAGGTTACTAAACTGGTAAGCTAGGGAAAAGAGATAAAATCTGGTTTTTCATATAGGGTTTTTCCGCAGGTTCATCCTGAGAAAGTCAGAATTTCTTTTTATTGCATCGTCCTTGCTCCAATGCTTTTTGAATCATGCCGATCCTACCCTCTACTTATGGTCGTCCTCCTAGATTTCTTTTCAATGGTCATTTGGAAACCATTGTTCCCAGTTTGTTGAGAAAAATAGAGGGAGTGCATTATTCCAGGGAGAAAATCGATACTCCCGATGGAGATTTTTTGAATTTGGATTGGTCAAGAGTGGGAAGCCATTCTTTGCTGATCATTTCCCATGGTCTGGAAGGGGATTCCAAAAGACATTACGCTATGGGTCTGGCGAAGCTGTTTAACTTGGATGGGATGGATGTATTGGCTTGGAACAATCGGACCTGTGGGGGTGAGATGAACCTCAAGCCCATCTTGTACCATCATGGGGCAAGCTATGATTTGGATACTGTGGTCAATCATGTTTTGAAAAGTCATGACTATTCATCCATTTTTTTGGCAGGAATTAGCATGGGAGGAGCGCAGACCTTGAAGTATTTGGGAGAAAAAGGACAGGATTTGCCCCAAGAGATCCAAAAAGCAGCGGTCTATTCCACCCCTTGCAATCTTCCTTCCAGTGCGGCTACTTTGAAATGGAAATCCAATATTTTCTACAAAAAGCGCTTTTTGACTAAGCTCAAAGAAAAAATCCGGCAGAAAGCGATTCAGTTTCCCGAATTATTTGATTTGGACTTGTTGGAGAGAGTGGCCGATTTTGATGCTTTCGACACGCATTTTACTGCAAAAATCCACGGCTTTGCAGATGCAGCAGACTTTTATCAAAGTGTAAGCGCAGACAATTGGATGGGGCATATTGCCATTCCTACGCTAATTGTCAATGCACTCAATGATCCGCTGCTGGGAGAGGCCTGCTACCCTGTGGATTTGGCGAAAGCCAAACCAGAAATCCTGCTTGAAATGCCCAAAAGGGGTGGACACACAGGGTTTACGCTGAAAAATGAGGAGTTCAACTGGGTGGAAAGAAGACTACTTCAGTTTTTGAAAACCTCAGGTTAATCGATTTAAAACCGCTTAAAGACCATTTCGGCAACTGTACCTCCGATTGACAAAGAGCTGGTAGCTGCTGGACTTGGGGCATTGAGGACATTGATTGCATGGACAGATTCCCGGATGGCGAAGTCATCCAAAAGACCACCAGTCCGGTCACAGGCCTGAGCTCTCACACCTGCACCGCCATCGACCAGGTCGGAATCCTGAATCTCCGGAATCAACTCTTGTAGAGCTTTGGTAAAGGCTGCTTTGGAAAAAGATCTATAAAGCTCCCCAAAACCTGTTTTCCAGTATTTCCCTGCCACTTTTTGGAAGCCCGGCCAAGCCAAGGTCTCTGCCAGTTCCCCCAGATGGATTTGAGACTTTTTGTATCCTTCTCTACGAAAAGCCAAAACCGCATTGGGCCCAGCTTCCACGCCTCCTTTTTTCATTCGGGTAAAATGCACCCCCAAGAAAGGAAAATTAGGATCTGGAACCGGATAAATTAGATTTTTGACGAGGTATTCTTTTTCCTTCTTCAACTTGTAATATTCTCCCCGAAAGGGAATGATTTTCACGTCCCGAATTGCTGAGTCATTCATCAGTGCCACCTTGTCCGAATAGAGTCCTGCGCAGTTGACGACCAATTTGGATTCAATGGTTTTTTTTGAAGTTTCTATGTAGTTGATTCCTTCTTTCTGATTTATTTTCAAGGCTTTATGATCTAAGAAAATTTCACCTCCCAACTGGAGAATCTTTCTTCCAAAGGCCAGGGCCACCTGGTAATAATCCACGATTCCTGTCTGGGGAACGTGAATGGCCGCGACTCCGGTGCAGTGCGGTTCGTAGTCTTTAAGCTCGTCCAAGGTGATTTTCCGGGTGCCGGTCAAGCCATTTTGAAGTCCCCGGGTGAGGAGATTGTCCAATAGCGGTTTTTGCTCTTCTCGGGTAGCGACTACGACTTTTCCTGTGATCTCAAAGGGAATTTTCTCCTCTTGGCAGAATTGCACGAGTTCATGGTAGCCATTGATGCAATTGGTGGCTTTAAGAGAACCGGGTTTGTAATACAATCCGGAATGAATCACCCCGGAATTGTTTCCTGTTTGGTGCTTAGCTAGTTGATCTTCTTTTTCCAAAACCGCTATTTTCAAGTCAGGACGGGCTTTGAGCACCTTCAATCCTGTGGCCAAACCCACGATTCCACCTCCGATAATTGCTACATCGTATACCATTCGCACTTCAAATTTTGCCAAATATAAGAGCGGAAGAACCAAATCGCAGGGGAGGAGGTTTGAAATCGGAGAGAGTTTTATCCAAAATTTATACTTCTCCATAGCCCAAAGCCGTTTCATAGTCACTTAATTTGCGGAAGTTTTCATTGTCGTGTTCCAAACCTTGATCCTACGGGTAGTACTTTCCTGTCTTTTTCTAGCCATTTTTCATCCCTCTTTTGCCCAGTACTCCATATCGGGCAAAGTGACTGATGCCGAGACGGGCGATCCGATTGCCTTTGCCAATTTGATTTTGGTGGGCACTACTGTTGGGATCACTACTGATTTTGAAGGAAATTTCCTGATCCAAACGCGCACCCTTTCCGACTCCATCAAAGTGAGCTATTTGGGCTATATCGCCCAAAGTAAGCCGTTGCAGGACTTGGCAGACCAAAAAATCAATTTTCAGCTGAGACCTTCCTCTTTTGAATTGGAAGCTTTTGTTTTCGAAGCAGGAGAAAACCCGGCTTTCGAAATCATCAGAAGGGCTTCTGAGCGGAGAAAGGACTTTGACAAAAGAAGCCTAGAAGCCTACGAAACAAAGAATTACACCAAAATAGAGATCGATATTGATCATCTTTCGGAGGAATTTAGGCAGCGAAAATCGGTTCAAAAAGTCACTTCAGTACTCGATAGCATCCAGCAATTGACTAATGACGAAGGAGAAAAGATTCTCCCCGTTTTCTTCTCGGAGACGGTTTCCCGGTTTTACTACAGAAACAATCCCGAACTCAGAAAAGAAGTCATCGAAAAAACCAAGGTGACTGGGGTAGGGATTACGGATGGATCTACTACCTCTCAGATTACCGGTTCGGCTTTTCAGGAATACAACTTTTACAAAAACTGGCTAAATATTCTCGAAAAGGAATTCATCTCTCCGATAGCCGATGGCTGGAGGACATTTTATGATTACGACCTGCTGGATTCGGTCTTAGTGGGGCAGGATTCCTGCTACAAGCTTCAGGTGTATCCTAGAAGAGAGCAGGATTTGGCCTTTTCAGGGACCATCTGGATCAATTCCAAAACCTATGCCCTCAAGCAGGTAGATTTGACCATACCCAAGTCAGCCAATCTCAACTTTATTGAACGGATCAAAATCCAGCAGGAACTGGAACCTACGGCAGCAGGACCCTTGATTCCTTCCAAAACTAGGGTTCAGATCAAAATAGGGCAGGTGACTCCGAAAACGGCAGGATTATTGGCTAAATTTTACACCGCTACTGACAGTGTCAGGCTGAATGACCCTCAACCTACCCGGTTTTTCAATCAAGCGGTGGAGCTCCTCCCGGATTTCGGGACAGGTACACCGGACTTTTGGAGTAAAAATCGAAAAGATCCGCTCAGCAGCGAGGAGATGGCCGTGCTCCAAATGGTGGATACGCTGAAGACGATTCCCATTATCCGCTTTTATTCGGAAGGTCTTAAGTTTTTCGCTACCGGTTTTCTGCCTGTGGGGAAAATTGACTTGGGACCTTGGACGGAGTTTGGTAATTACAACAATGTCGAAGGCATCCGGTTGGGGATGGGTTTTCGAACCAATTACAAGTTTTCCAATAAATGGGCTTTCCAGGGCTATTTGGCCTATGGTTTCATGGATGATCGGCTCAAGTATTCCGCATCAGTTACCCGAATTTTGGATCGGGCCCGATGGACTACCTTGAGACTGAGTGCTTCGAAAGAAATCGACCAGGTGGGTTTGGAAATGGAAAATCTACAGGGGAACAGTATTTTTTTGGCAGCCAGCCGATTTGGGACTTTGAGAAGGCCATTCATTGCCACGACCCAGAAGCTGACTTTTCAGCGGGAGTTTTTCAAGGGTTTCTTGTTCACAGCTGGGCTGAATCTGTTTGATTTTGATCCGCTGTATGACTTTTACTATCTTGAAAAAGATACTCGAGAATACAGATCTGAGTTTCAGACCACGGAAATCCGTGCCGGGCTCCGCTACGGAAGGGATGAGATCATCATCATCAATGACAACGAAAGAGCATCATTTGGTCCTTCCCGATGGCCGATTTTTGAGGTGAACTATACCCGGGGAATCAATTTTTTGATTGGAGATATCCGCTACACCAAACTGAGCTTTTACCTCTATCAGCGGGTGAATATGGGGCTCTTTGGAGTCTCTCGATATGAAGTGGATGCTGGTCAGGTATTTGGAGAGGTACCTTATCCGATTTTGAAAAACCATCTGGGCAATGAGACCTTGTTCTATACCACGGCGGCCTTCAATACCATGAATTTCAATGAATTTGCCTCTGATCGATACCTAAGTCTGAGGTATAGACACTTCTTTGAGGGATTCTTGCTCAACCGGATTCCCTTGATGAAAAAGCTGAAATGGAGGGCTGTGGCTAATGCCAATGTATTGTTTGGTTCAGTACGTGACGAAAATATCCAAAATGCACCAACCTTTGACCCGGATGGCAATCCGATTGAAACCTTTGGAAGATTGGATTTTGGTGTGCCTTATGTGGAGCTAGGGTATGGAATAGAGAATATTTTCAAGTTTTTCCGGGTGGATTTCTTTCATCGGATGACCTATTTGGATAATCCGGGAGCAAAGCCTTTCCACGTAAAAGTCAGTGCTCAGATTATTTTGTGATCAAAGATTTAAGAATCATCTCCCCTAAATTTTTCCTTTGCAGCTTGGTTATGCATATTTGCACCCTGATTCACCTGCCTGTTTGTATGGGCAGAAAAACAAAAACACATGTCACAGCAAATTAAAATCACCCTTCCCGATGGCTCGGTGAGGGAGTATGAAAAAGGAGCCACCGGACTACAGATTGCTGCCAGTATCAGCGAGGGTTTGGCCCGGAACGTTCTTGCCGCAAAAGTCAACAGTCAGGTTTGGGATGCTACCCGAGCTATTGAACAGGATTCAAGCCTTCAATTGCTCACTTGGAATGATGGGGAAGGAAAAAACACCTTTTGGCATTCCTCTGCTCACCTGATGGCTGAAGCCCTCGAAGCTCTTTACCCTGGGATCAAATTCGGTATCGGACCTCCCATTGAGACTGGATTCTACTACGATGTGGACTTTGGTGACCACAAACTGGAAGGAGAGGAGCTCGAAAAGATCGAGTCCAAAATGATCGAGCTGGCCAAGCAAAAAAGTGAATTTATCCGTAAGGAAATATCCAAAAAAGATGCCGTCGCCTACTTTCAAAAGAAAGGGGACGAATACAAATTAGACCTTTTGGAAGGGCTGGAAGACGGTACGATTACTTTCTACGAGCAGGGTAATTTTACCGACCTTTGCCGTGGACCGCATATTCCCAATACCGGTTTTGTCAAGGCAGTGAAGCTGACCAATATCGCAGGAGCCTATTGGAGAGGGGACGAGAAGCGCAAAATGCTCACCCGAATCTATGGAGTCACCTTCCCTAAAGCGCAAGAGCTGAAGGATTATCTGACCTTATTGGAAGAAGCCAAGAAGCGCGATCACCGAAAGATCGGCCGCGAATTGGAGCTTTTCACCTTCTCAGAGAAAGTAGGAATGGGTCTTCCTCTTTGGCTACCCAAAGGCACTTTGCTGAGAGAGCGTTTGGTGGCTTTTATGAAAAAAGCACAAGATAAGTCCGGCTATCAGCAGGTAACTACTCCCCATATCGGTCATAAAGTGCTTTATGAAACATCCGGTCACTATGAGAAGTATGGGAAAGATTCTTTCCAACCCATAACTACCCCCAATGAGGGAGAGGCCTTTTTGCTGAAGCCGATGAACTGCCCTCATCACTGTGAGATATACAAGCACAAGCCTAGATCTTATAAGGATCTGCCGATCCGGTATGCTGAGTTTGGTACTGTTTATCGCTACGAGCAAAGTGGAGAATTGCATGGATTGACTCGTGTCCGAGGATTTACCCAGGATGATGCGCATATTTTCTGTCGTCCAGACCAGGTGAAGGAGGAGTTTATCAAAGTGATTGATTTGGTTCTCTACGTGTTCAAAGCACTCGGATTTCAGGATTATACCGCACAGATTTCACTTCGTGATCCCGAAAAGCGGGAAAAATACATTGGTACTGATGAGGCTTGGGAAAAGGCAGAGGCGGCAATCATTGAAGCTGCAGCAGAGAAGGGTTTGGATACCGTAACCGAACTAGGTGAAGCAGCTTTCTATGGTCCTAAGCTGGACTTTATGGTAAAGGATGCCTTGGGAAGAAAGTGGCAGCTGGGAACCATCCAAGTGGATTATCAGCTTCCCGACCGATTCCAATTGGAATATATCGGTTCTGACAATCAGAAGCATCGTCCGGTCATGATTCACAGAGCTCCTTTCGGTTCCTTGGAGCGATTTGTGGCGGTGTTGATCGAGCATTGCGCAGGTGAATTCCCGCTTTGGCTAGCCCCTGAGCAGATCAATATTCTTCCGATTTCTGAAAAATATGTTTCGTATGCAGAGGAATTGAAAGGATTGTTGGAAGATGCTGGAATTACTGGATCCATTGATAATAGAGATGAAAAAATCGGCCGAAAAATCAGGGATTCCGAGGTAAGAAAGGTACCTTTCATGCTCATCGTAGGAGAAAAGGAACAGGAGGAAGGCAAAGTTTCTGTCAGAAAACATGGACAGGGTGACTTGGGAAGCCAAACAATCGATGAGTTTATTCATTATTTTCAAGGAATTATTTCTCAATCTCTAAGCAAAGACTGATGACGTATTCTTTCATTCAGTTTTTTGAATTGGAAATAATTCCGATATTTGCAGGCAATTTAAAATAAACCACTTAGCAAACTTGAGTCAAAGACCACAACAGCCCAGAGGAAGAAGAGAAGAACCATACCGGGTCAACGAAAAAATACGCGTACGGGAAGTGCGCCTTGTAGGTGATTTTGTAGATGGAGGAAATGCAGTATTACCCATCGAAAAAGCATTAAGGTTGGCCCAGGAAAACGAGCTAGATCTCGTGGAAATCTCTCCGAACGCCTCGCCTCCCGTATGTAAAATCATCGATTACGCGAAGTTTAAGTACGAGCAGAAGAAAAAACAAAAGGAGATCAAGGCCAATGCTGCTAAGGTAGTTTTAAAGGAAATCCGCTTTGGTCCTAATACGGACGATCACGACTTCAACTTCAAGCTGAAGCATGCGATCAACTTCCTGAAAGAAGGAGCGAAGGTGAAGGCTTACGTTCACTTTGTGGGACGTTCCATTGTATTCAAAGAGAGAGGAGAGATGCTTTTGCTGAAATTCGCTCAGGCTTTGGAAGACTATGGTGCGGTAGAGCAAATGCCAAGATTGGAGGGAAAGCGGATGAATATCTTCATTGCCCCTAAGGCACAGAAAAAGTAATTTCAACCAACTAAATACAGTAAAATGCCAAAAGTAAAAACTAAATCCGGTGCAAAAAAGCGGTTTTCCCTAACAGGAACCGGCAAAATCAAGAGGAAGCACGCTTTCAAAAGCCACATCCTCACCAAAAAATCCACCAAGCGTAAGAGAGAATTGACCAAGACTGGTTTGGTTCACACTTCCGACGAAGGTAGAGTAAGAGACATGTTGAAAATCTGATTTCCGACTAGTTTCAAAAGTTAATTAAGGTTTATTTATTCACCAGATGCTTCGGTAAACAAGATTCCAGTCTAATGGAACACCGAGTGTCAAAAAACAAAAAATCATGCCTAGATCAGTAAACGCAGTAGCGTCAAGAGCAAGAAGAAAAAAAGTGCTTAAGGCCACCAGAGGATACTTCGGAAGAGGTAAAAACGTGTGGACAGTAGCCAAAAACAAGTACGAGAAAGGTCTTCAGTACGCGTATAGAGACAGAAAAGCGAAGAAAAGAGAATTCAGAGCTTTGTGGATCCAGCGTATCAATGCCGGTGCTAGAGAGCACGGGATTTCCTATTCTCAATTCATGGGGATGTTGAAAAAAGCTGACATCGAGCTAAACCGTAAGGTATTGGCTGATTTGGCTATGAATCACCCTGAGGCATTCAAAGCTGTAGTTGAAAGAGTAAAATAAGGTCGGCACATCCTTATTTTGCGGAAAGCCTTCCCTTTGAGGAAGGCTTTTTTTATTCCCTAGGTCTTCACTTACATGATGCGTTTGGTCCTTATGGTTCGGATTTAAAATTCTAAAACAGGAATCCGCAAGGTCCTAAAGCTTAAGATTTTCTTTTTTGACCGTCGTATCAGGTTTTGTAGTAGGAGGAGATTTAGGCAAAAACCCTTTTAATATTTTCCTCGCTTCCTCAGAAGCCTTTTCCTTTACCAAATTGGTTTGCTTTTCAACCTCTTTTTTCAAACTGTCCTGTACCATAGTAGCCTTGGTTTGAAGCTCTTGTTTCAAGCTGTCTTGGATGACAGCAAATTGTTCCTTGGCCTGATCTTGAAGAGCTTTGGTCTCTCCCTGTACTCGGGATTTAAGTGCATCAGCGAGGATGGTCTCGATGCTGTTTCCTCCCGCCAAGCTGACTTTAGGGTTTTTGTAGTTACCCGTTAGGTTAAATGCCAATGGAATAGGTGTGTTTTGATCTATGGCATTACCCGTCAGACTGGCGAGTAAACCGGTGGCTTGAGTTCCGAATTTTCCTGCTGGTACGTTCATTTGTATCAAATAATTCATAGAACCGTCAAAACCGGCAGCACCCTGAACTTGGGCTTGATAGTCCCAAAGTCGAACATTGAAAGGCTTTACATCCATGATTCCATTTTCAATGGAAATAGGGATAGAAAGATTATTGAACTGAAGGGTATTGGTGTCTTTCAGCCTCGTCAGTGAAGTGATACCATGAAGAATTTGGCTGTCTTTCAGAGCAGTCTGAAGGACCTGAAGGAGTCCGTTTGCATTTAATGAGGATAATATGGGCATCATATCCTGCCCCAAATTTCCTGAAAGCTTAAGACTTGTATTAAATTTCCCGGTTAAATTCTCTGAAATGGGGGCAAAGGCCTTTATGGTATTGAATTTAGCGAAGGCTTCTGCAATGCTCAGTTCAATAACCTGAAGGTCGAAAGAAAACTTTGGAACATGGATATCACGGGGATCATAATTGCCCTTCATAACTAGAGTTCCACCAAGAGTTTTCATGGAGGCATCCGAAAAAATCAATACACCTTCTCTAAGAATCAATTTCCCCTTGACTTCTTTTAGACTCAAATTGTCATAGAGAACTTCTTCTGCCGCTACTGACATGGTGAAGTCAATGGTTTTTGGTAGTTCGAAGACAGCAAGACTGGTAGAGTTGGAATTTGGAGAAGGCGCTCTCATCCATTCATTGATATCGAACTTTGAACTCTGCAGGTTCAAATCTCCTTTCAGCACCCCATTTTGATTGAGGAAATAATCCATGTAGTTCGTGAGATTTCCTGTGGCTTGGAGAGGACTTTGGCTTAGGACTGCGTCAAATTCGGACAAGACGAGAGTAGCCGGAGAAAAAGCGGCCTTGGCTTTGGAAATTTTTACTCCCTGAGGAATGTCCTCTGAAATCAATGAAAAGTCCTCTACCTCAAGAGTTCCCTGAATGAATAGCTGATTGTAATTTTTGGCTTCAACTGCAGCATAAGAACCCTGAGAGACAAGATCGGCCTTTATTTTTCCTTCAAGATTCAGTCCTTCTACAGGAAATACGGACAGCACCTTTTTGAGATCGACGCCACCTGTAATCTCTCCCTTCCAAATCAGTTGATCCAGATCCCTCAGGTTCAGTTTTCCCTGAATAGATTCTCCTTCCAAGTCAAAACCAAATTGAGGAATATCCACATCAAAATCCTGCATCGAAGCCTTTTCATTTTTTATTCGGGCCCGTGCGAATAAATTTTCGAGGGCTGAAGGGTACTCCTGATTTTTTGCATATCCGTCGCTGAGGGCCAATTGAATATCCATAAGGGGAATTTCTTTTTTGACCGAATCGTATTTCCCTTTGGCGGAAGCGCTGATATCCACTATTCCTTTCAGATCCATTCCCTTTATTGGAAAAATAGAAGTCAATTCATCCAAATTGAGAACTCCCTTAAGGTTGGCATCTATCGGGAAATGGATCAAATCAGCCAAGAGAAACTTGCCAGAAACAGGATTGGACCCAAAATCCAGATTGAAATTTGGGATGGAAACAGAGGTGTTTTCCAAGACTGATGATTCGTTTTTGATCAGCATATCTAAGTTGACATTCCTGACCGGTTTTGGTAATTCAGGGTATTGGAACATGCCATTTTCAATTTTTAATCCCAATTCGAAAGCGGGGTAAGTAGTTTCATTGTATACCCCTTTCACAAACCCCTGAAAATCCATTGTTCCTGAAGTCTGAAGATCTGAAAATGACTCAGTGTACATTCCGGGAACCAAAGAAAGAATGCTTTTGAAATCATGTCCAGGACTGCTGAATGTCAAATCCAAGTCAATATCTTCCTTTGGCATGGCAATCAGTCCAGAAAGATTAAATCCAAAATCATTCAAGATGAAATTTCCTTCAGAGATATAGAATTCCATTTGCGATAAATCTACTTCCAAGGTGGTTATTCCTTCAAAATGCTTTTGGGATAGATAGCTAATTCCTGAATACCGGATATCCCTAACTTCTGCTGCCATAGTTATAGGGAGGGAGAAGGTCTCTGAGGTAAAGTCCCCACTTCCCTTGGCTTGAACATCAGTCAGGCCCATAAAGTAGTTTGTGGAGCGATCATCATAGACAAAGTTCACTCCCTGAACGGAGATGGAATTTACAGCAACTTTTACTTGGTTCTCGTCATCTTTTTCAGCCTGTTCCTCCTCCGAATAAAAAATGTCATAGTTGGCTATTCCATCTTCCAAAACTTTGATGTAAAAACTCCCTCCATTCAATTCCAAACTTGTCAGAGAAGGATTTTCGTCAAATAGAACCGAAATGAGATTAAAGTTGATACCTAGCTCTTCCAGGTTTAATAATGTATCCTGTTGGAAAGGAGGATTGCCAATAATGCTGAAGTCCGATACTGTCACGGATAGATTTGGGAATTTTCTCCAGAGGCTAATTTTTATTTTCTCTAAATCATAGTTGACTTGGGCATTTACGGTCTTAGCAATTTCCCTGTCCAGTCTTGCAATAATTTTGTCCTTAAACAGAAAGGGGAGAAGGGTAAGTAGAATTAAGAAAAATGCAATAATTCCTGATAGGATATAGTGTATCTTTTTCATAGTGAAATTGAAGTTGATGGAACAAACGTTGCCTCACTAGTGTAGGGTTTTTTGTAAAGGACGAACAAACTTAACCTCAATCAATGGATAGAGGTTTCTCTTTTTAGGAGAATTATGAAGGTCTGGAAGAGCTCCATTCCTAAAAAATTTCCGTTTCCGAAAGCCCTTGTAATCCCGAGAAGATTCGGGAGGAGTTGAACCTGTCTGGATCAGGCAGGCCCGTGTCCGCCGCGCCTGTGCGCAAGGGCGTAGCGGATATGAATCCTGCGCTCTAACTAACAGAGCTACTATTTCATATGCTCTATTGGAATTTTGGAATCAGCCTATGATTCTGATATCCTGGAGTATTTTGGCAAAATAAAATTCCTGACCCAATCTCGGCCTTTTCCAGACTTTAGTTCCAGTTCCCTTTCGAGAGCTTGCTTTTTGGATTGAAAGAATTCAACATGGACAACGATCCAAGGACGATACTTGATCGTGAAGCCTTTGGTTGATTTTTGATTATGAAAATGGAACCGGGTAATCAGATCAGAGGTCATTCCCGTGTAGGTCTTACCAGTTGAGGGGGAAAAAAGGATATAAACCACGAAATCATCCATAATTAAAAATAAAAAAGGCTTTCGTTTCCGAAAGCCCTTGTAGCGAGGACGGGAG